>NZ_CAXFDV010000263.1:0-2287 GCF_964001545.1 uncultured Aquincola sp. | reverse complement strand
CTTCGCCGAGGCCATTGCCGACCTGCTGCTGCAGGACTTCGGCGCCCGCTGGGTGCGGGTGAAGGTGGTCAAGCCGCGCAAGTTCGACGACGTGCAGGCCGTGGGCGTGCAGATCGAGCGCGAGGCGGCCGACCTGCCCGCCGCGCCGAACAGCGCTGCCCGCCAGGCCGCGGTGATCCAGCTGCTGGGCAGCGGGCTGGTGCCTGGTCGCAGGGAATGACACGCTGAAATGACAACGCCCTCCGCGTTACCGCGGAGGGCGTTTTTCATGGCTGCCTCGTGGCGGCCGCAAAGGCTTATTGCGCCGCGAACGGGTGAGCCGCAGAGCCCTTCTTGGACACGACTTCGGCCGCCGTCGGCGAGCCGGCCACCGCGCGGGCGATGGCTTCCTTGGTGGCCTGGTAGTTGTAGTCCTGGATCTTCTTGTCGTCGTCAGCCAGCCAGTGGATGAACACGCCGACGCAGACGAACAGGTTGTCGGCCTCGTCGGCCGGGATGGTGCCGTCTTCCACCGAATCGGCCACCGCCATGGCCACGCCGCGCTGGGCCGGGCCGAACATCTGCACCGCCTGCTTGGCGCCCTTGATGGTGACCTTGTTGAACATCACCGTGGCCGGCTTGGTCAGCAGGTTGGGCGCCACGACGGCCAGCAAGGAAGTGAAGCCGTCCTTGTTGTTGGTCAGCGCATTGGCGAACGCCGCTTCGGCCGGGGAGCCGCGGGGCCCGATCAGCAGGTCGATGTGAGCGACTTCGTTGCCGTCGCCGACGAGCGACTCGCCGACCATCATCCGATCAATCTTTGCCATGGCTTGGTTATCTCCTGTGTAGGGTCTTGCGGGGATCACGACACTGGCCCGATGGTCAGCGTGCCACCGGAGTTATCACGTTCCGTGCCATGCAGCCGCGGGCGGCTGCAGCAGCAACTGCAAGCCGTGCAGCAGCAGCGTCGCCACCGTCAGATCGGCCGTCGTACCGGGGTTGATGCGCCGGGATTTGAGCCGTTCATCCCAGGCGATGAAGGCCGGGTCTGCGTCCAGCCGGCCCGCCTGCGCCGCGGCCGAGCGCTGCCAGCCTTGCGCCGCGCTCATGACACTGTGTGCCACGGCCTCGCCGTGCTTGCGAACAATGTGTGAATCGGGCACGGCGGCCAGCCAGGCCAGGTAGACCGACTGCACCGCAGCGCTCATGTCAGCGTTGCCAGCATCCGCCATCAGTGAAAACGAGGTGGGCACAGCCGCCAGGCCGATGCGCCACAAGTCGGCAAAGCCCTGCTCGTACTGGCGTGCGATCTGGTCGCGGTGCGCGGCCAGGGCCATGGCCTCGCGCAGGCCGATGGTGGGTGCCTCGCGCACGTCCTGCTGCGGCGCTTCGCCCAGGCCACCGGGGTTGGCATCGGCGATGGCGCGGAAGGCCGCTGCGGCGTCTTGCGCGTCCAGCGCCTGCAGCGTGTTCGCCAGCGCGGCCTGCAGGCTGCTTGACTGGCCGGTGGCTACCTGCTCGAAAGCCGCGGCCAGCGGCGCGCACAGCAGCACGATGCCCAGGTTGGTGTTGCAGCCGGCCGCCGCCCAGCTGGCGCGCACCGCGCCTTCGATGCGCGCGCCCACGCGGGCGCCGGGTTCGCACAGCGGCTGCGAAGCCGCCTGCGCGCTGTCGATGAACTGCTGCGCCTGCATGCCGTGGCCGGCCGAAGCCACGCTCACGTTGCCGGGCTTGCGCACCATCACGTCCAGCGTGCAGGCGCGCACGAAGGCGGCCCGGGCCGCTGCGTCGGCTTGCTGCGGGCTCATGCGCGGCGCTGCAGGCCTTGCGCCATCTTGCGGTCGATCAGGTCGGCCACCAGCGCCTGCGCGATGTTGAAGCGCGTGACCTGCTGCAGTCCGCGCCAGGCGGCCACGCCATTGACTTCCAGCACCTGGATGCCCTGCGCCGAAGGCATCAGGTCCACGCCCGCATAGTCCATCTGCAACGCGCGGGCCGCGGCTTCGGCGGCCTGCACCAGGTCGTCCTGCAGCACCGCGGGCTCGCAGCGCGCGCCCTGGGCCACGTTGTGCACCCAGTGTGCGCTCACGCGGCGCATGGCGGCAATGGCACGGCCACCCACCCCCAGCACCCGCCAGTCAAAGCCCGGGCGCTGGGCATCGGGCGGTGGCACGAAGCGCTGCAGGTAAGCCAGCCGGCCGGCCACCTGCTGCAGCGGCGGCAGCGGCACGTGCACGCCATCCACCAAGCCCACGCGCTGCAGGCCCTTGCCCTGTGAGCCGAACAGCGGCTTGAGCACCAGCGCATG
>NZ_CAXFDV010000262.1:0-6156 GCF_964001545.1 uncultured Aquincola sp. | reverse complement strand
GGTGCGCGTGGCGCTCAACCCGCTGGCGCTGGCGCGCTACGGGATCGCGCTGGACGACGTGCGCGCGGCCATCCAGTCGGCCAGCGCCAACCGGCCCAAGGGCGCGATCGAAGGCAACGGCCTGCAGCTGCAGGTCTACACCTCGCAGATCGGCCGCCTGGCCGAGGACTACCGGCGCCTGGTGATCGCCTGGCGCAACGACGCCGCGGTGCGGCTGGCCGACGTGGCCACGGTGAGCGACGGACCTGAAGACCGGCGCACGCTGGGCCTCTTCAACGGCAGCCCGGCGGTCATCGTGCTCATCACCCGCCAGCCTGGCGCCAACGTGATCGAGACGGTGGACGCGGTGCGTGCGCTGGTGCCGCAGCTGCAGGCGCAGCTGCCGGCCGACGTCACGCTGCATGTGGCCTCTGACGCCACCAACTCCATCCGCGCCTCGCTGCGCGAGATCGAGCTGACGCTGCTGATCTCCATCCTGCTGGTGGTGCTGGTGGTCAGCCTCTTCCTGCGCAGCGTGCGGGCCACGCTGATTCCGGCGGTGGCCACGGTGGTGTCGCTGCTGGGCACCTTCGGGGTGATGTACTTCCTGGGCTTCAGCCTCAACAACCTGAGCCTGATGGCGCTGACGGTGGCCACCGGCTTCGTGGTGGACGACGCCATCGTGGTGCTGGAGAACATCAGCCGCCACATCGAAGCCGGCCGCAACCGCTTCGAGGCGGCGCTGCTGGGCGCGCGCGAGGTGGGCTTCACCGTGGTGTCGATCAGCCTGTCGCTGGTGGCGGTGTTCATCCCGCTGCTGTTCATGGACGGGCTGGTGGGCCGCATCTTCCGCGAGTTCGCGGTCACGCTCAGCGTGGCGGTGATGATCTCGCTGGTCATCTCATTGACCACCACGCCGATGATGTGCGCCTGGCTGCTCAAGCCCGGCGCGGTGCAGCACCAGCCGGGCCGGCTGGCGCGCTGGTCCGAGGCGGGCTTTGCCCGGCTGCAGCGCGGCTATGCCCGCAGCCTGGACTGGGCGCTGCATGCGCCGGGGCTGGTGATGTTCATCCTGGCGGCGGTGGTGGGCCTGAACGTGTGGCTGTTCGCGGCGGTGCCCAAGGGCTTTTTCCCGCAGCAGGACACGGGGCAGATCAACGGCGGCCTGCGGGCCGACCAGAGCATCTCGTTCCAGTCGCTGCAGGCCAAGCTCAAGCAGCTGGTGGACATCATCCGCGCCGACCCGGCGGTCGATTCGGTGGTGGGCTTCACCGGCGGCTCGCGCGCGGGCAGCGGCTTTCTGTTCGTCAACCTGAAGCCGCTGGCCGAGCGCGGCGTGGGTGGCCAGGCGGTGATCGCGCGGCTGCGGCCGCAGCTGGCGCAGGTCAGCGGCGTGAGCCTGTTCCTCAACACCGTGCAGGACCTGCGCATGGGCGGGCGGCAGAGCAACTCCACCTACCAGTACACGCTCAAGAGCGACAACGCGGCCGACCTGCGCGACTGGGCGCTGAAGCTGGCCACGCAGATGCGCCAGCAGCCCGAGCTGACCGACATCGACACCGACCAGCAGGACAACGGCGTGGAGACCTTCGTCCACATCGACAAGGACACCGCCTCGCGCCTGGGCCTGAGCGCGCGCGACGTGGACACCGCGCTGTACAACGCCTTCGGCCAGCGCCAGGTGGCCACCATCTACGACGAGCTGAACCAGTACCGCGTGGTGATGGAAGTGGCGCCGCGCTACGCCCAAAGCCCGCTGGCGCTGAACGACGTGAACGTGGCCGCCGGCAACACCGCCAACCGCAGCACCACCACGTCGGCCACCGGCACCGACGCCGCCACGCTGGCCAGCAGCAGCACGGCCAATGCCTCGCTGCGCGATGCCTCCACCGGCTCGGCGGTGAGCACCAGCGCCCGCAACATGGTGCCGCTGCCGGCCATCGCCCGCTTCAGCGAAGAAAGCACGCCGTCGTCCATCAGCCACCAGGACGGCGAGCTGGCCACCACCATCTCGTACAACCTGGCCGATGGCGCCACGCTGTCGCAGGCGCAGGCCGCCATCGCCCGGGCCGAAGCCGAGATCGGCATGCCCATCAACGTGCGCGGCAGCGTGCAGGGCACGGCGGCCACCTTCCAGCAATCGCAGGGGCAGCAGCCGCTGCTCATCCTGGCGGCGCTGGTGGTCATCTACCTGGTGCTGGGCGTGCTGTACGAAAGCCTGGTGCACCCGATCACGGTGCTGTCCACGCTGCCGTCAGCCGGCGTGGGCGCGGTGCTGGCGCTGTTGCTGTTTCGCATGGAGTTCTCGCTGATCGCGCTGATCGGCGTGTTCCTGCTCATCGGCATCGTCAAGAAGAACGCGATCCTGATCATCGACTTTGCGCTCGATGCCGAACGGGCGCGCGGCCTCAGCGCCTTCGAGGCGGTGCGCGAAGCCTGCCTGCTGCGCTTCCGCCCCATCCTGATGACCACGCTGGCCGCCGCGCTGGGCGCGCTGCCGCTGGCCATCGGCTTCGGCGAAGGCTCGGAGCTGCGCCGGCCGCTAGGCATCGCCATCATCGGCGGCCTGATCGCCAGCCAGCTGCTGACGCTGCTGACCACCCCCGTGGTGTACCTGCTGCTGGACAAGCTGCGCCGCCGCCAACCCGACGAACACCACCTGAGCCGCCAGATCGATGCGGCGCCGGTGCCCGAACTGCCGCGATGACCCGACTGCCTTCTTCCCCCACCCGCCGCGCGCCGCCGGCCCTGGCCGCGCTGGCCCTGGCGCTGCTGCTGGCCGGCTGCGCCAGCACGCCGCTGCCTGCGGCCGGCCCGTTGCCGCCGCCCGCACAGTTCAAGGAGGCGCCACCGGCTGGCTGGCTGGCCGCCGTGCCGGCCGATGCGTTGTCGCGCGGCCCCTGGTGGCAGCTGTTCGGCGATGCGCAGCTGAACGACTGGCTGCCGCAGGTGCAGGTGTCCAACCAGAACGTGGCCGCCAGCGCGGCGGCCCTGGCCCAGGCGCGGGCGCTGGTGCGCGAACAGCGGGCGGCGCGTTTTCCGTCGGTGAGCCTGTCGGGCGGCGCCACCCGCAGCGGCGGCGACGGCTCCACGTCTGCGGCGCGCGAACGCTACAACCTGGCGCTGGGCGCCAGCTGGGAAGCCGACGTCTGGGGCCGCGTGTCGGGCAACGTGGCGGCGGCCGGCGCCCGCGCGCAGGCCAGCGAAGCCGACCTGGCCGCAGCCACGCTGTCGGCCCAGGGCGAGCTGGCAACCAACTACTTCTCGCTGCGCGAAACCGATGCCGAGATGGCCTTGCTGCGCGACACCCTGGCCGCCTACCAGCGCGCCGCCCAGATCGCGCAGAACCGCTACGACGCCGGCCTGGCGCTCAAGAGCGACGTGCTGCAGGCGCAAACGCAGCTGGCCAACACCGAGGCTGATCGGGTGGCGCTGGAGCGCAGCCGCGCGCAGCTGGAACATGCGATCGCGGTGCTGCTGGGGCGTGCGCCGGCCGACCTGACGATTGCAGCCGATGCCGCCAATGCGCCCTGGCGCGCCGAGCCACCGGCGGTGCCGGCCGGGCTGCCATCGCAGCTGCTGCTGCGCCGGCCCGACATCGCCGCCGCCGAGCGCCGGGTGGCGGCTGCCAATGCCGACGTGGGCGTGGCGCAGACGGCGCTGTACCCCAGCTTCACGCTCACCGGGCAGTACGGGCTCAACAGCTCGCGGGTGTCCGATCTGTTCAGCGCCTCGGCCGCGGCCTGGTCGCTGGGCCTGTCGCTGGCGCAGACGGTGTTCGATGCCGGCGCCAACCGCGCGCGCATCGAGCAGTCGCGCGCCGCGTGGGAACAGACCGTGGCCAACTACCGCCAGACGGTGCTCACCGCCTTCCAGGACGTGGAAGACCAGCTGGCCGCGCTGCGCTCGCTGGAGCGGCAGCTGCAGCTGCGCCGCACCGCTTCCGAGGCCGCCGACCAGACCGAGCAGCAGGTGCTCAACCGCTACCGCGCGGGGCAGGTCAGCTTCACCGAGGTGGTCACGGCCCAGGTGTCGGCGCTGTCGGCCCGGCGCAGCGTGCTGCAGCTCATCGTGCAGCGGCAGACGGCCACCGTCAGCCTGATCCAGGCCCTGGGCGGCGGCTGGCAAGTGCCGTCGGCGGCCTCCGGCATGGGGCAATGAAGGCGGCTCCTAGAATCCCCGGGTGTCTGAACGCCTCGACGTCCTCCCCCAGTACCTGCTGCCCAAGCAGGCCCTCACCCGCTTCGCCGGCGTCGTCGCCTCGGCCCAGGCGGGTGGCACCACCACCGCGCTGATCCGCTGGTTCATCGGCAAGTACGGCGTGAACATGGCCGAGGCCGCCGAGCCCGACCCCGCGCACTACGCCAGCTTCAACGAGTTCTTCACCCGCGCGCTGAAGCCCGGCGCCCGGCCGCTGGCCGATGCCGACTGGGTGTGCCCGGTGGACGGCGCGATCAGCCAGTTCGGCGACATCCGGCGCGACCAGATCTTCCAGGCCAAGGGCCATGCCTACAGCACCACCGCGCTGGTGGGCGGCGACGCGGCGCTGGCCGCGCAGTTCGAGCACGGCCACTTCGCCACGATCTACCTCAGCCCCAAGGACTACCACCGCATCCACATGCCGTGCGAAGGCCGGCTGCGGCGCATGATCCATGTGCCGGGCGACCTGTTCTCGGTGAACCCCACCACCGCCCGCGGCGTGCCGGGCCTGTTCGCCCGCAACGAGCGCGTGGTGTGCGTGTTCGACACGCCGCACGGCCCCTTCGTGCAGGTGCTGGTGGGCGCCACCATCGTGGGCAGCATGGCCACCGTATGGCACGGCGTGGTCAACCCGCCGCGCACCGGCCAGTTGCGCGAATGGACCTATGCCGATGGCCAGGTGATGCTGGCCCAGGGCGCCGAGATGGGCCGCTTCCTGCTGGGCAGCACCGTGGTGCTGCTGTGGCCGCGCGGCACGCTGCGTTTCAACCCGGTGTGGGCGCCGGCGGGCCCGGTGCGCATGGGCCAGCCGATGGCCAGCAAGGCCGGAGCCACCGCGTGACCTCGCGCCCGCCGCGCACCGAGCAGCAGGTGCGCACCGACCTGGCGGCGGCCTTTCGCCTGGCCGCGCTCAACGGCTGGGACGACACCATCTACACCCACCTCTCGGCCAACGTGCCGGGCGAGCCGGGGCACTACCTGATCAACACCTTCGGGCACCTGTTCGAGGAAGTCACCGCCAGCAGCCTGGTGAAGGTGAACCAGCGCGGCCAGGTGGTGGACGGCAGTGGCCGGCCGGTGAACCCCAGCGGCTTTGCGATCCATGGCGCCGTGCATGCCGCCCGGCCCGCAGTGGAATGTGTGATCCACCTGCACACGCCCTGGGGCGTGGCGCTGAGCATGCTGCCCGAGGGCCTGCTGCCCACCAGCCAGTACGCGATGCGGCTGCACGGCCGCCTGGGCCGCCATGCCTACGAAGGCCTGGCGCTGGGCGCTGAAGAACAGCAGCGCCTGGCCGAGCGGCTGGGCGCGCTCGACGGCCTGATCCTGGACAACCACGGCGTGCTGACCGTCGGCCGCACCGTGGCCGAAGCCTTCATGCTGATGCACCTGCTGGAGCGTGCCGCCCAGGCCCAGCTGCGCGCCCAGGCCGGTGCCCGCGCCGGCATCCAGGTGGTGGCCGACGACCTGGCCCAGCGCACCTGGCGCGAATGGGTGGGCAACGGCCAGGAATGGGACGGCGACCTGGAATGGCCCGCGCTGCTGCGCCGGCTCGACCGGCTCTCGCCCGGCTACGCCGACTGAACCTTCAACCTCAAGGAGACCCTCATGCCCACCATCCGCGTCGAGATGTTCGAAGGCCGCACGCTGGAACAGAAGCGTGCCTTCGTCCAGGCGCTGACCGAAGCCACCGTGCGCACCCTGGGCGCCAGCGCCGATTCGGTCGACGTGGTGATCACCGAAGTCGCCCGCCACAACTGGGCCACCGCCGGCCAGCTGTGGAGCGACAAGGCCGCCGGCACGCCGCCCGCGCCGGAGGCGGCGCCGCTGGCGGATTGACGCCCGCTGCTTTAGGCTCAGCGCCATGAGCACCCGCGAACTCAAGCTGGATCTGCCCGAGCGTCTGGCCAACGACGCCGAAGCGGCCGGGCTGCTGACACCCAAGGCCATGACGCGGCTGCTGAAGGAAGAGATGCG
>NZ_CAXFDV010000261.1:0-4382 GCF_964001545.1 uncultured Aquincola sp. | reverse complement strand
GTGGGACGTCGCCGCAGATCTTGCAGAACCTCCGCGTCGCCGCGCCTACCAACGCAGTGCCGGTCGCTGCTGAAATAAGGTTAGCGCGTATGCCCCCAGGGGGGCGACGACAGCGGACCGGCGGAGCCGGATCCGCGGCGTCTGCTTGAGCGCCTTGCTGAGCATGGGGCTGGGCTCGCTCGCTGCGCTGTCGGCCCAGGCCGCACCGGTGGCCGAAGCGCTGCAACGGCCGGCGGTGATGGTCAAGGCGCCGGAGCGTGCGGCGCTGCTGTCGGCGGCGCAGGCCGGCAGCCGGCTCGTGGCGGTGGGTGAGCGCGGCCTCGTGCTGCTGAGCGACGACGCCGGCCGCAGCTGGCGGCAGGCGCCCTGCCCGGTGAGCGTGACGCTGACCACGGTGCGCTTTGCCGATGCCACGCAGGGCGTGGCCGTGGGCCATGGCGGCACCGTGCTCACCACGCAGGATGGCGGCAGCAGCTGGCAGCTGCGGCTGGACGGGCGCCGCCTGGCCACGCTGGCGCGTGAAGCCGCCACCACGCCCGAGGCCCAGCGCGATGCCGAGCGCCTGGTGGCCGACCGCCCCGACAAGCCGCTGCTGGACGTGGTGATGTGGAACGCTCAACGGCTGCTGGCCGTGGGCGCCTACGGCCTGGCCGTGCACAGCGAAGACGGCGGCCAGACCTGGCAACCCTGGATGGAGCGCCTGCCCAACCCCAAGGGCCTGCACTGGTATGTGGCGCGCCGCCAGGGCGACACACTGCTGCTGGCCGGTGAACAAGGCCTGGCCGTGCGCAGCGACGACGGCGGCCGCAGCTTCCGGCCGCTGACCTCGCCCTACCGCGGCAGCTGGTTCACCGGCGAGCTGGCGGCCGATGGCAGCGCCGTGCTGGCCGGCCTGCGCGGCAACGTGTGGCGCAGCACCGATGGCGGCGGCAGTTGGAGCCAGCTGCCCAACCCGGTGCCGGCCACCGTGATCGCGGCGGCCACGCAACCCGATGGCGGCGTGCTGCTGCTCAGCCAGGCGGGCGCGCTGCTGCGCCTGCAAGGGGAGCGGCTGCAGCCGCTGAAGACACCGCCGCTGCCGCTGCCCACCGCGCTGCTGCCGCTGGCCGAAGGCCGCCTGCTGGCGCTGGGCCTGACCGGCCTGACCACCCTGACCCTGCCCGCCCCCCAAGAGGCCCGCCCGTGAGCCCCTCGTCCACCGCCCTTCCCCCGGGCTCGACTGCCGAGCCCTTCGACCCGCGCTCGGGCTCCTTGATCGAGCGCGCCCTCTTCAACCACCGATGGGGGGTGCTGCTGCTCTGCGCCCTGGTCACAGCGCTGCTGGGCTGGCAGGCCACGCGGCTGCAGCTCAACGCCAGCTTCGAAAAGACCATCCCCACCCGCCACCCCTACATCCAGCACTTCCTGCAGCACCAGGCCGAGCTGAGCGGCCTGGGCAATGCGGTGCGCATCGCGGTGGCGGCGCCCGGCGGCATCTACGAAGCCAAATACCTGGACACGCTGCGCCGCCTGTCCGACGACGTGTTCCTGCTGCCGGGCGTGGACCGGGCGCGCATGAAGTCGTTGTGGACACCCAGCACCCGCTGGGTGGGCGTGACCGAAGACGGCCTGGAAGGCGGCCCGGTGATACCCGATGGGTATGACGGCAGCCCCGCCAAGCTGGCGCAGCTGCAGGCCAACGTGGCCCGTTCGGGCGAGATCGGCCAGCTGGTGGCGCGCGACGGGCAGTCGAGCGTGATCTTCGTGCCGCTGCTGGCCCAGGACGCGCAGGGCCGGCCGCTGGACTACGCCGCGCTGTCCACCCGGCTGGAAGCGCTGCGCGCCCAGTACCAGGCCGAAGGCGTGACGGTGCACATCACCGGCTTTGCCAAGCTGGTGGGCGACCTGATCGACGGCGTGCGTGCGGTGCTGCTGTTCTTTGCCATCGCGGTGGCCATCGCCACGGCCATGGTGTTCGGCTACACCCGCTGCCTGCGCAGCACCGTGCTGGTGGTGCTGGCCTCGCTGGTGGCGGTGGTGTGGCAGCTGGGCCTGCTGCCGCTGCTGGGTTATGCACTCGACCCGTACTCCATCCTGGTGCCCTTCCTGGTGTTTGCCATCGGCATGAGCCATGGCGCGCAGAAGATGAACGGCATCATGCAGGACGTGGGCCGCGGCGTGCCCAAGCTGGTGGCCGCGCGCTTCACCTTCCGCCGCCTGTTCCTGGCCGGGCTGACCGCGCTGCTGGCCGATGCGGTGGGCTTTGCGGTGCTGCTGGTGATCGACATCCAGGTCATCCGCGAGCTGGCCATCGCCGCCTCGCTGGGCGTGGCGGTGCTGATCTTCACCAACCTCATCCTGCTGCCGGTGCTGCTGAGCTACACCGGCGTCAATGCGCGCGCCGCGCAGCGCAGCCTGCGTGATGAGCAGCTCGACGCCAGCGGCGCCGCGCGCCACCCGCTGTGGCGGCTGCTGGACCGCTTCACCCAGCGGCGCTGGGCCACCGGCGCGGTGGTGGCCGGCCTGGTGATGGGCGCGGCCGGCTTCGCGGCCAGCCTGCATCTGAAGATCGGCGACCTGGACCCCGGCGCGCCCGAGCTGCGCGAGGCCAGCCGCTACAACCGCGACGTGGCCTTCATGAACGCCGCCTACGGCGCCAGCAGCGACGTGCTGGCGGTGATGGTCAAGACGCCCGACGGCCAATGCTCGGCCTACGCCACGCTGAACAAGGTGGACGCGCTGGAGTGGCAGCTGCGCCAGATCGACGGCGTGGAAAGCACCCACACGCTGGCGCTGCTGAACCGCCGTGTGCTCACCGGTCTGAACGAGGGCAACCCGCGCTGGTACGAGTTCCTGCCCAACCAGGACATGCTCAACACGGTGACGGCCGGCGCTCCGCGCGGCCTGTACAACGATGCCTGCAACCTGCTGACGGTGTACGCCTACCTGGCCGACCACAAGGCCGAGACGCTGCAGCGCGTGGTGCAGCACGTCGAGGCTTTCGCCCAGGCCAACGACACCGCCGACGTCAAGTTCCTGCTGGCCGCCGGCAGCGCCGGCATCGAGGCCGCCACCAACATCGTGGTGCACGACGCCTGGCGCCTGATGCTGGTGATGGTGTATGGCGCCGTGGTGCTGCTGTGCTTCATCACCTTCCGCAGCTGGCGGGCGGTGGTGGTGGCGGTGCTGCCGCTGGTGCTCACCTCCTTCCTGGCCGAGGCGCTGATGGTGGCGCTGGGCATGGGCGTGAAGGTGGCCACGCTGCCCGTCATCGCGCTGGGCGTGGGCATCGGCGTGGACTATGCGCTGTACATCCTCAGCGTCACGCTGGCGCAGCTGCGCCAGGGCAAGAGCCTGTCCGAGGCGTACTACCGCGCGCTGCTGTTCACCGGCAAGGTGGTGATGCTCACCGGCGTCACGCTGGCCATCGGCGTCATCACCTGGGTGGCCAGCCCCATCAAGTTCCAGGCCGACATGGGCCTGCTGCTGGCCTTCATGTTCCTCTGGAACATGTTGGGCGCGCTGGTGCTGCTGCCCGCGCTCGCCCATTTCCTCTTGCGGCCCGCCCCACCGGCGGCGGCGCCCGCGCCCCTTTCCTCCTCACTCGCTTCGGCCCGTTGAAAGGCCCCGTCCATGTTCAAGTACTTTCCCACCAACTACGTCTGGAATCTCTCGGTCGACCTGGCCATCGAGATGGGCGCGCGCATCGGCGAGATCGAAGCCATGTGCGCCCCGCTGCAGGAAGCCGCCAAGGCGCCCGACGCTGCCGGCACCAAAGCCTTCCGCGAAACCTGGGTGCGCATGGCCGACCAGCTGTGCGCACTGGCCGACGAGGACAAGGCCCGCGGCCGCCTGATCTCGGCCGGCGAAAAGCTGCGCCGCGCCAGCAGCTACCTGATCACCGCCGAGCGGCTGCAGGCGCATGACGCGCCGGGTCGCCGCGCGCTGTATGAGCGCGAGCTGGCGCTGTTCCTGGAAGGCTCGCAACTCCTGGGCGACAAGGTGCAGCGCGTCGAGATTCCGTACGAGGGCAAGACCTTGTCGGCCCTGTACCTGCCCGCCCATCGCCTGCAGCCCGGCCAGCGTGCGCCGCTGCTGGTGCAGGTCAACGGCCTGGACTCCACCAAGGAGATGAAGTACCTGGTGGGCCTGCCCGCCTGGCTGGCGCAGCGTGGGGTCTCGTCGCTGGTGGTCGACCAGCCCGGCACCGGCGAAGCGCTGCGCCTGCAAGGCCTGACCGCCCGCTACGACACCGAGCACTGGGCCAGCCGCATCGTCGACTGGCTGGAAACCCGCGACGACGGGGACGCCCAACGCATCGGCCTGGAAGGCGTGTCGCTGGGCGGCTACTACTGCCCGCGCGCGGTGGCCTTCGAGCCGCGCTTTGCAGCCGGCGTGTGCTG
>NZ_CAXFDV010000260.1:0-5986 GCF_964001545.1 uncultured Aquincola sp. | reverse complement strand
GCGCTGCCCGAGTCGGCGGCCGAGTGGCTGCGCGACAGCGTGGCCGGCTGCCTGGCCCAGGTGGTGCCCAATGCCGATGCGCTGGCCAGCGGCCATGGCGATGCCGAACATGTGCACCAGCTGCGCGTGGGCCTGCGCCGGCTGCGCACCGTGCTGCGCGAGCTGGCCGGCATCGAGGCCCCCGCCCCGGTGCGGGAGGCCTTCAGTGAACTGGGCCGCTGGCGCGACCAGGACACGGTGCTGCAGGCCACGGCCCAGACGCTGGCCGAAGAAGGTGCGCCGCCGCTGGCCGCGCCCTCGCGCGCGGCCGACGTGCCCGAGCCGCAAACCGTGGCCCGCAGCAGCGAGTTGCAACTGGCGCTGCTGGCGCTGACGGTGCAGAACCTGCAGGCCGACGGCCTGGCGCCGGTGGAAGCCGGCAGCGCCCGCGCCCTGGCCCGCCACCGCCTGCAGCACCTGCACCGCCAGGTGGCGCGCGATGCCGATGGCTTCGAGTCGCTGCCGGTCGAGCAGCAGCACCGCACTCGCAAGCGGCTGAAGCGCCTGCGCTACCTGGCGGAGTTCGCGGCCCCGGCTTTTGATGCCAAGGCCGTCAAGCGCTACCTGAAGCAACTCGAGCCCGCGCAAGATGCGCTGGGCCTGCACAACGACCATGCCGTGGCCGCGCAGGTCTACCGCCAGGCGGCGCAGGCCGGCGACGGCAACGCCTGGTTCGCGGTGGGCTGGCTGCAGGGCCAGGCGCCCATCAGCGCGCGCCGCTGCCGCAAGGCCTTGCAGCGACTGGCGGACGCGCCGCGTTTCTGGAAGCAGCCCCGGTAAGGGCGCCTGTCAGAACCCCTCCAGCACGCCCTTGCCGATCGCCCGCCCGCTTTCCACCCAGGCGTGGGCGCGGCGCAGGTTCTCGGCGTTGAGGGCGCCGAAGCGTTCGGTCACCGTGCTGCGCAGCACGCCCGCATCCACCAGCCGCGCCACCTCGCCCAGCAGCTGGTGCTGCGCGGCCATGTCGGGCGTCTGGAACAGCGAGCGGGTGAACATCAGTTCCCAGTGCAGCGACAGGCTCTTGCGCTTGAGCGCGGTGATGTCCAGCGGCGTGGCCGGGTCGTCGATCAGCGCCAGCTTGCCCTGCGGCACCAGCGCTTCCACCAGGACGGCGTAGTGCTGCTCGGTGGCCGTCAGGCTGGCCACGAGGTTCACCTGTGCATGGCCGATGCGCCGCAGCTCGTCGGCCAGCGGCTGGCGGTGGTCGATCACATGATGCGCGCCCATGTCGGCGCACCAGGCCTGGGTTTCGGGCCGCGAGGCGGTGGCGATCACCGTCAGCTTCGTCAGCCGGCGGGCGATCTGCGTCAGCACCGAGCCCACGCCGCCCGCGCCGCCGACGATCAGCAGCGACTGGCCCTCGCCGCCGTCGCGCGGCACGCCCAGGCGGTCGAACAGCAGTTCCCAGGCCGTGATGCTGGTCAGCGGCAGCGCGGCCGCCTCGGCAAAGCCCAGCGTCGCCGGCATCGGTCCGACGATGCGCTCGTCCACCGCCTGCAGCGCGCTGTTGCTGCCCGCGCGGTCGATGGCGCCGGCGTACCACACGCGGTCACCCACCCGGAAGCGCGAGACGGCACTGCCCACCGCCTTCACGATGCCCGCCGCATCCCAGCCCAGCACCTTGGCCTGGCCTTCGGGCGGCGCCACGTTGCGGCGCACCTTGGTGTCCACCGGGTTCACCGACACCGCCTTCACTTCCACCAGCAGGTCGTTGGCGCGCAGTTCGGGCTCGGGCAGGTCCACATCGATCAGGCTTTGCGCCTCGGTGATGGGCAGGCTCTGGCGGTAGGCGACGGCTTTCATGGCAACTCCTTCAATGCGATGGGGGTGACTGTGCCGTTGAAGCCGCAGGCAAACCAGCCGTGCCACACTGCGGCAGCCGCAAACCACGTTTGTCAATTGCATGCCTGCCTTGCCCACCGTGGCCGCCGACACGCTGGAGCTGCCCGCGCTGCAGCTGGCGCTGCGCGCCGCCGAGCTGGGTAGCGTGGCCGCCGCCGCGCGCGAGCGCGACTGGCTGCCCGCCACTGCCACCGCGGCCATCCGCCGGCTGGAAGCGCAGCTGGGCGCGGCCCTGTTCACCCGCAACAGCCGCGCGCTGCGGCCCACGCCCGAAGGCGCGGCCTTCCTGCAGCGGGCGCGTGAGGCGCTGGCCCTGCTGGGCGACGGCGTGGCCGCGTTGCGTGAACCCCTGGCCCAGGTGCGCGGGCTGCTGCGGCTGGGCATGCCGGCCGACCTGGGCACGCGGCTGCTGCGGCCGCTGCTGGACGAGTTCATGGCGCTGCACCCCGCGCTGCAGCTGGAGCTGCAGGTGGGCGACCGGCTGAGCGACCTCGCGCGTGAACCGGTGGACGCCGCGCTGCGCTACGGTGAGCCACAGCAGCCCGGCCTGATTGTGCGCCGGCTGGCCGACAACCACCGGGTGCTGGTGGCCTCGCCCGACTACCTGGCCCGGGCCGGCACGCCGCAGACGGCGGAAGACATCGCGCAGCACCAAGGCATCTCGCTGCGCCTGGCCAGTCGGCCCGGCCATGTGTGGACGCTGCTGGACGACGGCCGCCCGGTGACGCTGCGGCCGCAGGTGCGGCGCATCGCCGACAACGGCCTGGTGACGCGGCAATGGGCGCTGGCCGGCCACGGCATCGCGATGAAGTCACGGCTGGACGTGGCCGACGACCTGGCCGCCGGCCGGCTGGTGCAGGTGCTGCCGGCGCTGCGCTCGGCGCCTTACCCGCTGGTGCTGGCCCTGGCCAGCGGCAGCCACCTCAGCGCGCGGGTGCGGGCGCTGGGCGACTTTCTCTCTGAACGGCTGAACCCTTAGGCAGCCGACTGCGCCGCGTACCAGCTGGCCGCGGCCCGCAGCCCCTGGCCGAAGCGGTGCGTGGGCGCGTAGCCCAGCAGCGTTTGCGCCTTGCCGATGTCGGCACGCGAGTGGCGCACGTCGCCTGCGCGGAAGTCGCCATACACCGCCGGTGCCACCTGCAGCCCTGGCCGCTGCGCGCCCAGCGCGGCGGCCAGCTCGGCATACAGCTGGTTCAGCGAGGTCTGGTCGCCCACCGCCACGTTGTAGACCTGGTTCAGCGCCTCGGGCGTGCTCACGGTGGCGGCCAGCAGATTGGCCTGCACCGTGTTGGCGATGTAGCAGAAGTCGCGGCTGGTCTCGCCGTCGCCGTTGATGCGGATCGCCTCGCCGCGCAGCATCTGCGCCGCCCACTTCGGGATCACCGCGGCATAAGCACCGTTCGGGTCCTGCCGCGGGCCGAACACGTTGAAGTAGCGCAGCCCGATGGACGCCGTGCCGTAGCAGCGGCCGAACACCTCGGCGTACAGCTCGTTCACGTACTTGGTGACGGCGTAGGGCGACAGCGGTTTGCCGATGCGGTCTTCCACCTTGGGCAGGCCGGGGTGGTCGCCGTAGGTCGAGCTGCTGGCGGCATACACGAAGCGTTGCACACCGGCGTCACGCGCGGCCACCAGCATGTTCAAGAAGCCGTCGATGTTGGCCGCGTTGGTGGTCACGGGGTCGGCCAGCGAGCGTGGCACCGAGCCCAGCGCCGCCTGGTGCAGCACATGCTGCACGCCTTCGCAGGCGCTGCGGCAGGTGGCGGCGTCGCGGATGTCGCCCTCGATGAAGCGAAAGCGCGCCTGCCGCTCGGCCGTCTGCACGGCGGTGGCGGCCACCAGGTTGTGCCGGTGGCCGGTCGCGAAGTTGTCCAGGCCCACCACCGTCTGGTCCAGCGACAGCAGGGTCTCGACCAAGTGGCTGCCGATGAAGCCGGCGGCGCCCGTCACCAGCCAGGTGCGGGGCGCGGCCTGCAGCTCGGCGCGCAGGGTGTCGTAGGCGCTCACAGGCGCCACACCCGGGCGCCTTCGGCGCGCAGGGCCGCTTCGTCGAAGCAGGCCTTCACGTCCACGATCAGGCCGCCCGGCTGCAGGCGGTCGCACAGCGCCTTGGGGCCCATCTCCAGATATTGCGCATGGGCCACGGCGGCCACCACCGCATGGGCCTTGGGCAGCGCGTTCCAGGCGGCCGGCGTCACGCCGTACTCGTGCTGCGCTTCTTCGGGCGAGGCGATGGGGTCGTGCACATGCACGTTCACGCCAAAGCTCTGCAGCTCATGGATGACGTCGATCACCTTGCTGTTGCGCAGGTCGGGGCAGTTTTCCTTGAAGGTCAGGCCCAGCACCACCACGTCGGCACCCTTGACCGGCAGGTCGGCCGCGATCATCTGCTTGACCGTCTGCTCGGCGATGAACTTGCCCATGCTGTCGTTGATGCGGCGGCCGGCCAGGATCACCTCGGGCCGGTAGCCAAGCATCTCGGCCTTGTGGGTCAGGTAGTACGGGTCCACGCCGATGCAGTGGCCGCCCACCAGCCCGGGGCGGAAGGGCAGGAAGTTCCACTTGGTGCCGGCGGCCTTCAGCACTTCCAGCGTGTCGATGCCGATCATGTGGAAGATGATCGCCAGCTCGTTCATCAGCGCGATGTTGAGGTCGCGCTGGGTGTTCTCGATCACCTTGGCGGCCTCGGCCACCTTGATGCTGCTGGCTTCGTACACGCCGGCGGTGATGATGCTGCCGTACACCTGGCTCACGGTGGCCAGCGTCTCGGGCGTGTCGCCCGAGACCACCTTGGTGATCTTGGTGAGTGTGCGCTCCTTGTCGCCGGGGTTGATGCGCTCGGGGCTGTAGCCGACGAAGAAGTCGGTCTTCCACTTCAGGCCCGACAGCCGCTCCAGGATGGGCACGCACACCTCTTCGGTGGCGCCCGGGTACACGGTGGATTCATACACCACCACCGCGCCGCGCTTCATGTGGCGGCCCACGCTCTCCGAGCTCTTGACCAGCGGCGTGAAGTCGGGGCGGCGCGCTTCGTCCACCGGGGTGGGCACGGCGACGATGATGATGTCGGCCTCGGCGATGGCTGCGGGGTCGGTGGTGCAGTACAGGTGCACCGCGGCCTTCAGGTCTTCGGTCGAGACTTCGCCAGTGGGGTCGACATGGCGGCGATAGGCCTCCACCTTCTCGGCCGACAGGTCCAGGCCGATCGTGCGCTGCCGTTCGCCGAACTTCACGGCCAGCGGCAGGCCGACGTAGCCGAGGCCGATCACGGCGATGGTGGGAGGGGTGGGGTGTGCCATCAGGTGCTGCCAGGTCCAAGCCGAGGAAGGGCCGCCATTATCCCGACGCGCCCCGCCCGCCAGCATGGCAGCGCTGTGGCACACGCACGATGCGGCGGCGCAACGCAGGCGGTGCAAAGCACGCGCAGCGGCGAGTTGTGCGACGTAGTGCCGGTGTGTCCAACTAATATGGGTGTTGCAGTTCCCCCGAACGGGGGATCACCCGGATGGCGCGCGTTCGTCACACTCGTAACAAGTGCTGAGCGACCACCGAAAGCACACCACCATCTATCTGACTCAGGGAGAGTCTCCATGAAGCGTTCCGCGATCGTCATCGCCTCCGTGCTGGCCCTGGCTGGCGTTTCCGCCCATGCCGTCGAGTACACCTGGACCGACTTGAGCGAAGCGCTGGAGGTCAACCAGCCCTACAACTTGAAGGGCAGCACCTTCAACGACAAGTACAGCTTCAGCCTGACTGGCCTCAGCTCGCTGAACGTCACTGTCGGCTCCACCGGTTCGTCCAACGCCACGTTCAGCCTGTACCAGGGCACGTCGCTGCTGGAGTCGTTCAGCATCGCCAACAAGACGCTGGTGCTGCCGCCCTACACCTCGCTGGCTGCAGGCGACTATTCGTTGGTCGTGGCTGGCACCGTGACCACCAAGCCGGCCAACTACACGCTTAACGCCACCGTCGCTGCCGTTCCGGAACCCGAAACCTACGCGCTGATGCTGGCCGGCCTGGGCGCCGTGGGCTTCATGGCCCGTCGCCGTCGCTCGGCCTGATCGCCAGGCACGCGGGCCTTGCGCCCGCCGCAGCCAAGAACAGG
>NZ_CAXFDV010000259.1:0-2304 GCF_964001545.1 uncultured Aquincola sp. | reverse complement strand
GCCACGAACACGCCGCCCATGATGGCCAGCACGATTTCCTGCCGGGTGATGACGGCGATGGTGCCCAGCGCGCCGCCCAGCGACAGCGCGCCCACGTCGCCCATGAACACCTGCGCCGGGTGGGCGTTGAACCACAGGAAGGCCAGGCCCGCGCCGGCCATGGCGGCGCAGAACACCATCAGCTCGCCCGAGCCGGGGATGTACGGGAACAGCAGGTACCTGGAGTACACCGAGCTGCCCACCACGTAAGAGAACACGCCCAGCGCCGAGCCCACCAGCACCACCGGCATGATGGCCAGGCCGTCGAGCCCGTCGGTCAGGTTGACGGCGTTGCTGCTGCCCACGATGACCAGGTAGGTCAGGATGATGAAGCCCCACAGGCCCAGCGGATAGCTCACCGTCTTGAAGAACGGCACCATCAGGTCGGCATTGGGCGGCAGGTCGCTGAAGCCGCTTTGCACCCACTGCAGGAACAGCTCCAGCACCCGCAGGTTGGAGGTCTCGGACACGCTGAAGGCCAGGTACACCGCGGCCACCAGGCCGATCAGCGACTGCCAGAAGTACTTCTCGCGCGAGGCCATGCCCTCGGGGTTCTTCTGCACCACCTTGCGCCAGTCGTCGGCCCAGCCGATGGCGCCGAAGCCGAAGGTCACCAGCATCACGATCCAGACGAAGCGGTTGCTCCAGTCGAACCACAGCAGCGTGGACACGCCGATGCCGATGAGGATGAGCACGCCGCCCATGGTGGGCGTGCCGCTCTTGGCCAGGTGCGTCTGCATGCCGTAGCCGCGGATCGGCTGGCCGATCTTCAGCGCGGTCAGCCGGCGGATCACCCAGGGCCCGAAGGCCAGGCCGATCAGCAGCGAGGTCATCGCGGCCAGCACAGCCCGGAAGGTGAGGTACTGGAACACGCGCAGGAAGCCCAGCGCATCGGGGTACAGGCCTTGCAGCCATTGGGCCAGGCTAAGCAGCATGGTCGCCTCCGGCGTTCTGCAGGGCGGCCACCACCCGTTCCATGCGCATGAAGCGCGAGCCCTTGACGGCCACCGCGCCCACGGCAGGCAGGTCGGGCAGCGCGGCGATCATGGCTTCCACGGTGTCGAAGTGGCGGGCGTTGGCATGCGCCTTGGCCGCATCGGCGCTGGCAGCGCCGGCGGCCCACAGCAGCTCGATGCCTTGCGCCTGCGCATGGGCGCCGACCTCGGCATGGAATTCGGGGCCGCGATCGCCCACTTCGCCCATGTCGCCCATCAGCAGCGCGCGCGGCGCGGCCAGCGTGGCCAGCACGTCGATGGCGGCGCGCATCGAATCGGGGTTGGCGTTGTAGGTGTCGTCGATCAGCACCAGCGGCTGGCCACGGTGCACCGCCTGCTTGAGCTGCGAGCGGCCCTTGACCGGTGCAAAGCCCTGCAGCCCCTGCACGATGGCGGCCAGCGGCGCACCGGCGGCCAGCGCGCAGGCCGTGGCGGCCAGCGCATTGCGCACGTTGTGCTCACCGGCCACGGGCAGCGTGAGGCTGGCGGGGCCGGCCGGGGTGTGCAGCGTCAGGGCCCAATGCGCGCCCATCCACAGCGCTTCGCAGGTGACGTCGGCCTGCCCCTGGCGCGCGAAGGTCAGGTGCGGGCGGCTGCCGGCCAGCGCCAGCCACAGCGGCGCATGGGCGTCGTCGGCCGGGAACACGGCCACGCCGGTAGGGCCCAGGGCTTCGATGGCGCTGCCGTTTTCGCGCGCCACGGCTTCCACCGTGGCCATGAATTCCTGGTGCTCACGCTGGGCGTTGTTGACCAGGGCCACCGTGGGCGCGGCGATGCGCGCCAGCAGCGCGATTTCGCCCGGGTGGTTCATGCCCAGTTCCACCACGCCGGCCTGGTGCCAGCGCTGGGGGTTCTGGCGCAGGCGCAGCAGCGTCAGCGGCACGCCGATGTGGTTGTTGTAGTTGCCTTCGGTGGCCAGCGCATCGTCGCCCAGCCAGGCCCGCAGGATGGCCGCGATCATCTGCGTGACCGTGGTCTTGCCGTTGCTGCCGGTCACGGCGATCAGCGGCAGGTCGTGCTTGCGGCGCCAGGCGGCGGCCAGGAATTCCAGCGCGCGCTGCACGTCGGGCACCTGCAGGCCCGGCAGACCGGCGGTGGCCAGCCCATGCTCGGCCAGCGCAGCCACGGCGCCGGCCTGCCGCGCCTGCGGCAAAAAGTCGTGCGCGTCGAAGCGCTCGCCACGCAACGCCACGAACAGGTCGCCCGGCTGCAGCGTGCGGGTGTCGCTGTGCACACGCAGCACCGGCGTGGCGGCATCGCCCACCAGCAG
>NZ_CAXFDV010000258.1:0-7202 GCF_964001545.1 uncultured Aquincola sp. | reverse complement strand
TCGTCCGTCGCACCCTGCTCCGCCCGCCGCATCGCCTGCTGAAAGCGGCGCTGCGCCTCATTGCCGGGGCCCTGGCGCGGTGATGCACGTTCGGTATCAGCGGGCCGACGCGCCTCCTGCGGTGCCGGCGCGGGCACACGCTGGGTCATGCGTTCGTTCGTCCTCATGCCCAGGCTCCGGTGAGCGGATGGCGGCGCTGCGGTTCCAGCTCGCGTTCCAGCTGCTGGTCCTGCAGCCGCAGCAGCCGGCGCCTGGCGTCGGTGCGCAGGTCCTGCACGGCCTGGCATTGGGCGCTGCAGCGGCGCAGCGCGGCCTCGGCTTCGGCCAGCCGGGCCTCAGCGGCTTCCAGCGCGTCTTCGTCGTCGATCAAGGCGTACTCGGCCCGCTCCAGCCGGTCGTCCAGCCATTCGCGGTGGGCAGCAGCCATGCCTCTCAGCTGCGGCAGCGCGATGGCGCCCTCGC
The DNA here is from genome assembly GCF_964001545.1 of uncultured Aquincola sp. NCBI lineage: Bacteria > Pseudomonadati > Pseudomonadota > Betaproteobacteria > Burkholderiales > Sphaerotilaceae > Aquincola > uncultured Aquincola sp. The sequence continues at coordinate 6,740 of NZ_CAXFDV010000258.1, read as the reverse complement.
CCACCAGGTGGCGGGCCTGGGCGGCGATGTCGCGCCGCAGCAGGTGAATGGCCTGCTGGCGCTGGGCGATGGCCACCACGGCTTCGTCGCGGGCGCGGCGCAGCTCGGCGCAGGCGCGGCGGGCTGCGGCCTCGCGCAGCTCGCGCAGGCGCTGCAGCTGGGTCAGGTCGTGCAGGTCGTGGGCGGGTGTGTTCATCATGTGCTCCGGTTCAGGCCACGGCCTGTTGCAGCTGCTGCAGCGTGGCTTCCCATGCCGCGGCCTCGTCGGGCCGCTGGCGCAGCAGCGCCTGGATGTCGGGCCAGCGGGCGATGGCCTCGTCAGCCAGCGCATCGGCGCCGCGCTGGTATTCGCCCACCTGCAGCAGCAGGCGGATCTCGGCTTCCTTGGCCATCAGCGCGCGCAGGCGCAGCGCCGCAGCCTGGTGGTCGGGGGCGGCCACGCGGTTGAATACGCGGCTGGCGCTGGCCGGCACGTCGATGGCCGGGTAGTGGCCGGCCTGCGCCAGCGTGCGCGACAGCACGATGTGGCCGTCGAGGATGGAGCGCACTTCTTCGGCCACCGGGTCGCTGCCGTCCTCGTCTTCGGCCAGCACGGTGTAGAAGGCGGTCATCGAGCCATGGGCATCGTTGCCCGCACGCTCGAAGAGGCGCGGCAGCTCGGCGAACACCGAAGGCGGAAAGCCCCGGCGCACCGGCGGCTCGCCCACCGACAGGCCGATCTCGCGCAGCGCGCGGGCATAGCGGGTGACCGAGTCCATCAGCAGCATCACCCGCGCGCCCTGGGCACGAAAGCCCTCGGCGATCGCGGTGGCGGCCTGGGCCGCCCGCAGGCGCTCCATCGCCGGGCGCTCCGACGTGGCCACCACCACCACTGAGCGGGCCAGGCCGGCGGCGCCCAGGCTGTCGTCGAGAAACTCGCGCACTTCGCGGCCGCGCTCGCCGATCAGCGCCACCACGTTGACGTCGCTCTCGGCCTGGCGGGCCAGCATGCCCAGCAGCGTGCTCTTGCCGCCGCCGGCGGTGGCGAACACGCCCACGCGCTGGCCTTCGCCGATGCTGAGCGCGGCATCGATGGCCTTGACGCCGGTGGCGAACACCTGCTGCACCGGCAACCGCTGCAGCGGGTTGGGCGCAGCCGCCTGCACCGGGCGCCAGCTCAGCCCCTGCGCCGGCAGCGGCCGGCCGTCCAGCGGCTGGCCGAAAGCGTCCAGCACCCGGCCCAGCAGCGCGCTGCCGCAGGGCACGGCGGGTGCATCGGACACCACTTCCACCCAGGCGTCGGCGGCCACATCGTCCAGCCCGCCCAGCGGCACCAGGATGGCTTCGCCATGCGACAAGCCCACCACTTCGGCTTGCAGCCGGGCGCCGCGCGCGTCCCACACCAGGCATTGCTGGCCGATGCGGGCCTGCAGGCCGCTGACGCGCAGCGTGGTGCCGAAGGCCTGCACCACCCGGCCACGCTGGCCCAGCGGCCGGCCCTGCTGCAGCGCCTGCCACACGGCCGGACCCAGCAGCGCGCTGGCGGGCGGCGGCTTCACTTGTCTAGACAGGTCGTCGATCATGCGGTCTCCTGCGCCGCGGCGGCCTGCAGCTGCTGGCCCAGGCGCTGCAGCTGGTGCTGCAGGCTGGCGATCAACTGGCCGGCGGGCGTATCGAACACGCAGTCTGTCGGCGCCAGCGTGGGGTCAGGCCGCAGCTGCAGGCGCTGCGCGGCGGCCGGCGCTGCCAGCGCGGGCTGGGCCGACAAGGCGTGCGCCACCTCGGGATGCAGGCGCAGCACGGCCGGCTGCTCGGGCGCCAGCGCCTCGGCGGCGCGGCGGGCCAGCGCGGCCACCACCTGTGCCGGCGCCAGATCGGCGGCGATGCGCTCGACGATCTGCAACGCCAGCGCCACCGCGGCCTGGCGCAGGTCGGCGGCCTGCAGCGCCGCGTCGTCCGCCGCCTGCTGCCAGGCCTGGACCAGTTGCGGGCCGGCCTGGCGCAGCGCTTCGGCGTGGCCAGCGCCCCACCCCTCGGCGTGGGCGGTGTCACGGGCGGCCTGCAGCTCGGCCTCGCGCCGGGTGGCCAGGGCCTCCAGCCGCGCCAGCAGCGCGGTGGCGCTGTGGCAGGCCGTCAGCTCCTCGGCCGACAACCAGGCCTGGCCCATGCTCAGGCTGCCCAGCGCGCTGCGGTGCACGGCGATGAAGGGTGGCGCAGTCATGCGGGCAGTGGCTCCGAGGCCGCAGCCACGGCGGCCAGGGCCGTGGCGGTGTCGATGGCGGGCAGCGGCGCCAGCGTGTCGGGCCAGAAGGCTTCGCGCAGCACCAGCCGCAGCACCGGCGAAGGCACGGCGGCCAGCGCGGCTTCGCGGCCTGCCTCGGCCACCAGCGCGGGCAGCGTGGCGGCGGTGGGTTGGCGGCCGATGGCGGACGCATTGGCCGAAGGCTCGTCACCGGCCTGCAGCAGGCGGGCCGCCGCTTGCGCACCGATGAGCACGGCCAGCTGCTGCAGCACGCGACCGTCGATGCACTGGCGCAGCGCGGGTGCCTGGGCCCAGGCGCCGACCTGCAGCAGCCAGGCCTGGCGCGCCGCCTCGGGCTGGTCGGCCCAGGCCGGCCAGACCGAGAGGTCGGCCCAGCCCAGCTGTGCGCGGCGCGGCGCATCGGCCAGCGCACGGGCGGCGGCCGCGCGGCGGGCGCGGGTGGTGGTGGCGGTTTCCAGCAGGGCGGGGTTCATGGGCTTCAGGCCGCGCGGCGCAGCGTGGGGGTGTCGGCTGCGGGCACGATGACGGCCGCCGTTTCGGGCTGGGCGACTACACCCGGCGTGGCCGGCATCGCCAGCCCGGTGCCGGGCCGCGGCCGGTGCCACACCCACCAGCCCACCGCGCCGCTGAGCAGCGCCACGCCGCCCAACGCGCCGGCCAGGGCTGCCCAGGCCCGGCCATCGCCCAGCCAGCCGGCCAGGCCCTCGGCCGGCGCGGCGCGCACCGGCCCGGGTTCGGCCGGGAACAGCGCCACCGTCACGTTGTCGTAGGGCAGGCCTTCAATGGAGTTCACCACCAGTGCCTTGATCTGCCCGAGCCGGCCACTCATGTCCACCTGCGGCCGGTGCTTGATGAAGACCGAGGCCGAAGCCGGCGGCGGCTTGTCGGCCAGCGGGTCTTTCTCGGGCACGGCCAGATGCACCCGCGCCACCACCACGCCGTCGATGCTGTGCAAGGTGTTGGCAATTTCCTGCGACAGCGCATAGTTCAGGCGCGCCCGCTCTTCCAGCGGCGAAGAGACGAAGCCCTCCTTCTTGAACACCTGGCCCAGGCTGTCGAAGCCGTCGCGCGGGTAGCCGCTGGCGTTGAGCGTGGCAATGGCGCGCGCAAAGCTGTCCTTGGGCGCGGTGACGGCGAAGCTGCCGGCCTCGCGCCCGGCCTTGTCGGCTTCGATGCCGGCCTGGCGCAGCACCGACACCATCTCGTTGGCCTGCCGCTCGCTCAGGCCGCCGTACAGCTCCTGCTCGCCGCAGCCGGCCAGCAAGGCGCCGGCCAGCGCGCAGGCCCAGGCCGCGCGACGGGGGAATGAAGGCATGGGATGAGGCATCGAAGGAACTCCTGCGCGGGCCGTTGGCGCTCAGGCCTGTTGGCGGAACAGTTGCTGCAGCCCGTCGGAGGTGCGGTTGGCCGCGTTCGACATCAGCTGGCAATGGAACATGAACTCATGGCAACGCACGGTGAGCTGCACCATCTGGCCGGGCGACATCGGCTGGCCGCCGGCCACCGCGGTGTTGGCCGCCTGCTGCAGGCCCGTGGCCTGGGCATTGATGGCTTCCAGCGGCTTGAAGAGGGCCTGCATGCCGCGGCCCGGCGCCTGGGTGTGGGGCGCCGGCTGCACCGTGACAGGCGTGCCCGCGGCCGCGCCCTGCGCCCGGCTCATGGCCTGCGCAAAGGCGCCCATGTCGCCCAGCGAGACGCCGTAGCCCGCCCGCAAGGCAGGCGTGGCCCCGGCCATGCCGGCGGCCTCCATGCCGGGCAAGGGAACGAGGGAAGCGTTCAGCATCACCCGCCCCGTCAGTTCTTCTGCGCCATGGTCTTGAGCGCTTCACCGGCCGAGGTGATGGTCGAGTGCGAGCTGGTGGACAGAAAGCCCATCTGCATGGCCTGCGTGCTCAGCATCGTCACGGTGGCGGGCTTGTCGTCGCCTTCGATGATGCGGCCCGAGATGGATTCCAGGTCGGCGGCCTTGCGGTCCAGCGTCTGGCCCCAGGCGGTGGCCATGGCTTCGTACCAGCTGCCTTCGCGCGACTTGCCGCTGCCGGTACTGGTGCTCAGCGGGGCCAGGGCCACCATGCCCATGGGATCGATGGAATTGCTCATTGCTTGCTCTCCTGCATGTGCCCGCTGAAGCGGGCGGGTTGTCAGAACACGAGCGGCGTGACGGCGCCGTCCCGATCCAGCAGCACGCGGTGCCGCTCGATGCCTGCGATGCGGTGCCCCGTGGGCAGCAGCGCACCTTCGAAGTAGCGGGTGCCGTCGGCAGTCACCACGTAGGGCGGCTCACCGGGCACGATGGACGCGAGCCGCTTGCCCGGGTCGTCCACCACCGGCATCGGGCCGGGCGGTGCCGGCGGCGGCTCATTGCGGGCCTCGATGGCGGCCAGGCCGGGCACGTCGCGGCGCGCGGCATCGCGCACCCGGTCCAAGCGGCTGGCATCGGCCTCGTGCGTGGTCACGGCCACGGCGCCCTCGCCCACCGCGCGGGCGCGGGCCGGCACGCCGTTGATGCGGTAGACGTCGGCCACCGCATCGGCCACCTGCTGGTTGACATGCACCTGCCAGCGCGCCGGCAAGGGCTGCGCGGCCAGCAACTGCTCGGCCTGTGCACGCTGGGCGCCGGTGTCGAGGTAGCCGGTGACCAGCAGGCCGCTGCCTTCGGCATCCGGCCGCACCCGCAGCTGGCCCAGGCCGGCCGCCTGCAGCGTGGCCTGCGCCTGCTGGGCCAGCGGCTCACGCGCGGGCGCTGATACCGGCTGGGTATAAGCCGAAGCCAGCATGCCCACCGACACCGCGGCCAGCGCGCCACCGCCAGCCACCAGGGCCTGCCAGCCGCGGCGGCCGGCCCACCAGCGGGACCGGGCCGGGGCGGTGGCGGGCAGGCGGGCGGGCGCGTCCAATGGCGCATCGGCGGTGGCGGGCGCGTCTGGCGCGATGGATGTGCCTGTGGTGCTGCCGTGGTCGGCGCCACCCTCGGTTGCCATCGCCGCCACCAGGCCGATGCGCACCGGCCCCAGCACCAGTTCGGCATCGGGCGCGCAATGTGTCTGCTGACCCGCGACCAGCGACTGGCCGGCCACCTGCAGCTGCCCTTGCAGCACCTCCACGCGCAAGGCCTGCGGCTGCAGGCACAGCCGCACGGCCAGCGGCAGGCCGGCCAGGCCGCGCAGCACGATGTCGCAATCGGCGCTGCCACCCAGGGTGAAGGGCAAGCCCTGCGGCACCGCAGCGCGGGCGCCTTGCTGCGGGCCGGCCAGCACCTGCAGTTGCAGGCCGGGGGCGGCTGCATCAGCCGTTGGCAGATCGTGATCGACGGGCGCTTGCATGGTCAGCGGTTGGCAGGTGTGGCGGGCAGCGGCTGGGCCGGCGGCAGCGCGCCGGGGACCACCGGGGCGGGCACGGCGGGTGGCGCCGGAACGGGCGGGGCCGGCACGGCAGGCGCGGTTGCGGGCGCCGACGTCGCCGGCGGCACCGCCGCCCTCGCCTGCCGGCCGGCCGACAGCCGCGGCGAGATCAGGAACATGCGCTCGACCCGGCTGCTGCCCTGGCTGGTGTTGCGGAACAGGTGGCCCAGCACCGGCACGTCGCCCAGGCCGGGCACCTTGGTCACGCCGTCGTTGCTCGACTCACGGGTGATGCCGCCCAGCAGCAGGCTTTCGCCTTCGAAGATCAGCGCCTGGGTGTTGACGGCCGACCGCTCGACCACCGGCAGCGTGTCGACCACGCGGGTGCTGGACAAGGCGCCGTCCTCGATCGAGACCAGCATCTTGATGCGCACCTCGCCGTTGTCCTTGAACACATGCGGCGTCACGCGCAGCGTGGTGCCGGCCGAGACGTTGAAAAGGTCCACGTCTTCACGCCCTGCCACCCGCACATAGAAGGTGCTGCTGTTGTCGAACACCGCTTCCACGTTCGACAGCGTGAGCACCTGCGGGCTGGACACCACCTTGGCCGCGCCCTGGTCTTCCAGCAGGTTGACGCGGGCGATGAACTCGCGCGCATCGCCCAGCACGGCCGAGACAAAGCCGCCACGGCCGATGGGCGTGATGTCGGCCGGCGCGGTGCCCGGTGCCAGGCCGCGGTCGCTGGCATCGCCACGGCCGAACAGCAGCGAGCTGCGGCCGCGCGAATAGCGCCAGTTGATGCCCAGCTCCTTCAAGCGCTCGGTGTTGACGTCGATGATGGTGGCTTCGATCTCCAGCGTCTGCGGCTCGATGTCCAGCGCGGCGATCAGCTGCTCGTACTGGGTCAGCCGGTCGGGTGCATCGCGCACGATCACGGCATTGAGCCGGGCATCGGCTTCCACCCGCACCATCACGCCATCGGCCAGCGACAAGGCCTGCGGCACCAGCGGCGGCAAGGCCGATCCGCCGGCAGCATTGGGCTGGGCACCGGGTGCAGCGCCACCATAAGCACCCATGCCCGCACCCGCCGCGCCATAGGCCGCGGCCAGCACCGGGCCCGAGGCCATGGCCGCATCGGCCTGCGCGCCGCCCAGGGT
>NZ_CAXFDV010000257.1:0-8055 GCF_964001545.1 uncultured Aquincola sp. | reverse complement strand
CCTGGTCACCAGCGGCGGCAAGACCCGTGTCACCCGCGCGCCGGCCGGCACCGTGCCGCGCACCAACGTGCCGGCACCGGTGTATTCGCCCCAGCCGCCCAGCTCGCAGGCACCGGCCACCACCCCCAGCGTGGCCCCGGTGTACTCGCCCACCGCGCCGCTGCGCAGCTGACGTCGAAGCGAAGGTGGTCACCGGGCAGTTAACCTCGGTGGCATGACCTCACTCCTGCACACGCTGGCCTTGCTGGCCGCCGGCCTGGCCGGCGCCGCCGCCTGCATCAGCCCGGCCAGCGCCCAGCCGGCCCCGCCCGCGGCGGTGGAAGACTCGATGGCCCAGCGCATGCAGGCCTGCACCGCCTGCCACGGCAAGGAAGGCCGGGCCGCCCGCGACGGCTACTACCCGCGCATCGCCGGCAAGCCGGCCGGCTACATCTACAACCAGCTGGCCAACTTCCGCGACGGTCGCCGGCACTACGCGCTGATGAGCGAGCTGCTGGTGCCGCTGACCGACGACTACCTGCACGAGATCGCCGGCTACTTCGCCAGCCTCGACCTGCCCTACCCCGCGCCCAAGGCGCCCACCGGCACGCCCGAAGAGCGCGCCCGCGGCCAGCGGCTGGTGACGCAGGGCGACCCCGGCCGCAAGATCCCGGCCTGCGCCGCCTGCCATGGCGCGGCGCTCACCGGCATTGCGCCCGCGGTGCCCGGCCTGCTGGGCCTGCCGCGCGACTACCTCAATGCCCAGCTCGGCGCCTGGCGCACCGGCCAACGCAAGGCCCATGAGCCCGACTGCATGGGCCAGATCGCGCGCAGCCTGGCGCCCGAAGACATCGGCGCCGTGTCGCATTACCTGGCCGCGCAGCCGCTGCCGGCCGACACCCACCCGGTGGCCGTGCCACCGCCCAGCTGGCCCTTGCGCTGCGGCGGCCTGCCGGAGGGCACGAAATGAGCGCCGCCCGCCCATCCCGCAGCCGGCTGCGCCGGGCCCTGCTGGGCGTGGCCACGGTGGTGCTGGTGGCCGGCGCCGCGTTCGGCGCCCGCGTGTTGTGGGAACTGCACGACGGCCGCGATGCGGCCCGCCCCGCGGCGCAGCTGCCGGCCCCCAGCGCCGAGCTGGTGGCCCAGGGCGCCTACCTGGCCCGCGCCGGCAACTGCATGGCCTGCCACACCGCACGCGGCGGCGCGCCGGGCGCCGGCGGGCTGGGCATTCCCACGCCGTTCGGCACCGTCTACACCACCAACCTCACGCCCGACGTGCAGGCCGGCATCGGCGCCTGGTCGGCCGACGACTTCTGGCTGGCGATGCACGAGGGCCGCTCGCGCGACGGGCGGCTGCTGTACCCGGCCTTTCCGTATCCCAACCTCACGCATGTGTCGCGAGCCGATTCGGACGCGTTGTTCGCCTACCTGCGCAGCCTGCCGCCGGTGGCCCAGCCGGCGCGGCCGCACGAGCTGCGCTTTCCGGTGAACACCCAGCTGGCGCTGGCCGCCTGGCGCACGCTGTACTTCCGCCCCGCCAGCTTCGAGCCCGACACCCGCCAGTCGGCTGAATGGAACCGCGGCGCGTACCTGGTGCAGGGCCTGGGCCACTGCAACGCCTGCCATGCCGCCCGCAACGTGCTGGGCGCCACCCGCAACACGTTGGACCTGGGCGGCGGCTTGATTCCGATGCAGAACTGGTACGCGCCAGCGCTGAACTCGCCGCAACAGGCCGGCGTGGCCGAATGGCCGCAGGCCGACGTGGTGGCGCTGCTGCAGCACGGCGTGGCGCCGCAGGGCTCGGTGGTGGGGCCGATGGCGGAGGTGGTGCTCAACAGCACCCAGCACCTGCGCACCGACGACCTCAACGCGATGGCCACCTACCTGCGCGGCCTGCCGCAGCAGCCGGCGCCGGCCCCCCGGCGTGAAACGGCTGCCGCGGGCGCCGACCGCCTGGCCCGCGGCCAGACGCTGTACGCCAACCACTGCGCCAGCTGCCATGGCGAGCAGGGCCAGGGCGTGCCCGGCATCTACCCCCGGCTGGCCGGCAACCGCACGGTGACGATGGAGCCGCCCGCCAACCTGGTGCGGGTGGTGCTGGCCGGCGGCTTTCCGCCCGCCACCGCCGGCAACCCGCGGCCCTACGGCATGCCGCCCTTTGCCACCGTGCTCAACGACGACGAAGTGGCCACGCTGCTGAGCTACCTGCGCAGCGCCTGGGGCCACCAGGCCGGGCCGCTGAGCACCTTCGAGATCAACCGCTACCGCACCGGGTCGACGGGCGGGGGGTACTGAGCGAGCGCTGCGCCAAGCCGGGCGCTACACGTCCAGCGTGTACACCTGTGCCGCCGCGCGCTCTTCGGCGCTGTGGCCGCGCAGGGCGTCGTTCCATTCGGGTTGGCCCGCGCTGCGCTCGGGCTTGAGGGCCGCGGTCATCACGACCACCTCTTCGGTGGAGGCGTCGATCTCGGTCACCAGGTGGCGCTGGTCGTCGAACAGGCGGGCCACCATGCCGCCGCCGGCGTCGATGATGACCAGGAAACGGGCCGGCTTCTGCATGGATGGGCTATGGGTTGTACTGCGGAGGGCCCACGATACACCCGGCGCCCGGCCACGGAACTTGAGCGCTGACCATCCACCGCAAGGGTGAGTGCCGTGAAGCATTTCACGAAGCATGTTCACACTGTCGGGCGCCAGCCCCAGATCATGGGGAGACGATGACCGCCTGACGCGCGAGCATCGCGCCAGCGCCCTGAAGCAACTGGTTTCAATTGCAGCGGGCCCCTGAAGGACCCCATGGAATTACCCGAATCCGCCCGGCTGCCCGCCAGCGCCGCCACCGGCGCACGGCACGACGACACCGCCTGGACCCAGGTGCTGGGAGAAGCCGGCGCCGAAGTGGCCGGCCCCCTGACCCGCGTGGCCGCGCGGCTGGATGCACTGGTGCAGGCCGGCCGACTGGAGAGCCACGACGCGGCCCCGCTGCGCGAGGCAGTGGAAGAGGCGCGCGCCGCCGCCATGGCCACCCAGCAGCTGGCGCGGCTGACCGGTGGCCGCCTGCGCCAAAGCCATGAGCGCGTGGAACTGGCCGGCCTGGTGAGCGAAGTGCTGCAGCAGCATGCCGGCGTGCTCACCGCCCGCGGCCTCAATGCCCGCGCACAGCTCAAGGCCGCCGAAGTGCTGGTCGACCCCTCGTTGCTGTTCGGCCTGCTGCACACGCTGATGGACTGGGCCGGCCGTGGCGCCTGTGCGCCCATCCACCTGACGCTGGACCACCAGGCCTGGCCGCCGCATGCGCTGCTGACCTGCCGCTTCCACCACACGCCGCCCGACCGCGTGCCCGATCCGGCCGCGCCCTTTCCCGCCCCGGCGCTGGACACGCTGCGCTGGCGCGTGCTGCAGCAGACCGCCCGCGCGATGGGCCTGCGGCTGGACCGGCAGGACACCGCCAGCCAGGCGCTGGTGAGCATCGAGTTTCCGCGCACCGTCAATGCGCTGGGCGAAGGCGTCAGCGCGCCGGAAGCCGAACCGCCGGTGCAGCACGCCACCAGCACCCGGCCGCTGGCCGGCGCCAGCCTGCTGGTGATCGAACCGCGCCGCGAGCGCCGCACCCAGGTGCGCGAGGCAGTGCAGCACCTCGGCCTGATCCTGGACTTCGCCGGCTCGGTGGAAGAGGCGCGCGACTTCTGCCACGGCGGGCTGCCGCACACCATCGCCTATGCGGCGCTGGTACGCGGGCTGCGGCTGGACATCCTGCGCTCGGAGATCCTGGCCAGCGTGCCCGACTTCCCGTTCATCGAGATCGAGGAACAGGGCTCGGTGCTGGAGATCTCGGACGGCGCCGGCCGCCCGATCGCCAAGGTGGGCCGCGACGCGCTGGCCCGCACGCTGCCCGCCGCCTTGGTGCACGAGCTGGGCAAGCGTTTGGGGTCCTAACTGCCAAACACCTTCTTGAGGATCGCGCTGCCGGTACCCACCGGGTCGCGGCGCATCGCGCGTTCCTGCTCGCCGATCGTGAGGTACAGGCCGTCCAGCGCGCGGGCGGTGACGTAGCCGCGCAGGTCGGCATCGCGTTCCTTCAGCAGGCCCAGCTTGGCGGCGCGGCCGGCCACCGCGTCGTACTTGGCGGCCAGCGACACCTTCTCGGTGGCTCGGCCGACGATGGGCAGGAACTGCTGCGTCAGCGGCTCGCGCGTCTTGCCCGCGAAGAAATCGGTGACCGAGGTGTCGCCGCCTTTGACGATGCGCAGCGCGTCTTCCACCGACATCGAGCGCGCGGCATTGACCAGCAGCGTGCGCGCCTTCGGCACCGCGGCCTCGGCGGCACGGTTCATCGCTGTCACCAGCTCGTCGAGCTTGCCGCCCTGACCGGTGGCCTTGAGCAAGCCCGCCGCCTGTTGCAGCGGCCCGGGCAGCTCGATGCGCACCTTGGGGTTGCCCAGGAAGCCGTCGTTGCGGCCGAGCAGGCCCACCGCCGCCTCGGCGCCCCGCTCGATGGCGGTGCGCACGCCGATCGCGGCGTCGCTTTCACTCAAGGCCCAGGCCGGCTGCGCCACCAGCAAACCCCCGACCATGCCCGTGGGCAGGGCCGCCGCCATAAAATCACGCCTTCTCATCGGAACCGTCCATGAAATCTGTCAAACACACCGCCGCAGCCGTCGCTGTGGGCCTGCTCGTTGCAGCGGGCGGCTATCTGGGTTGGCAGGCCTTCGGCCCGCGCGAAGCGGTGCCCGCAGTGTCGTACACGCTGCTGGACGGCAGCAAGGGCAGCACCGAGTCCTTGCGCGGCAAGGTGGTGCTGGTCAATTTCTGGGCCACCAGCTGCGTGACCTGCGTCGCCGAGATGCCGCAGATCGTCTCCACCTACGACAAGTACAAGGGCCAGGGCTACGAGACCGTGGCCGTGGCCATGAGCTACGACCCGCCGGCCTACGTGGCCCGCTTCGCCGAGACGCGCAAGCTGCCCTTCGGCGTGGCCATCGACAACACCGGCGAGATCGCCCGCAGTTTCGGCGACGTGCAGCTCACGCCCACCAGCTACCTGATCAACAAGCGCGGCGAGATCGTCAAGCGCTACGTGGGCGCGCCCGACTTCGCGGCCCTGCACAAGCTGGTGGAGCAGCTGCTGGCGGAAGCCTAGCCACTCAGCAATACGCCGGCAAACCGCCGCTGTTCTCATCCCCGTCCGGCGCGCGCCCGGGCATGAAGGCATCATCGTCCCCGCCCGCCCGGGCCAAGAGGACCTTGAATGCAAGAACAACAAACACCGGCCGCGGCCACCCCGGCTGCCGCGGCTGAACGGCGCCCCAACCGCCGCGCCCGCTGGGTGGGCCGCATCGTTGCGCTGCTGGCCTTGCTGGCCCTGTTCGGCCTGGCCTGGTACCTGACCCACCGCCCTGCCACCACCGGCGCGCCCCCGGGTGCGGCCGGCGGACCGCCGGGCGGCGGTGGCCCGGGCGGCCCCGGCGGCCCGCCGGGCATGGCCATGGGCCGCGGCGGCCCGGCCACCACCGTGGGCGTGGCCCGCGCCACCCGCACCGACATCCCCATCGTCATCGAGGCGCTGGGCACCGTCACGCCCTCGGCCACCGTCACCGTGCGGCCGCAGGTCTCGGGCGTGCTCAAGGAAGTGCGCTTCCGTGAGGGGCAGATGGTCAAGGCCGGCGAGGTGCTGGCCGTCATCGACCCGCGCCCTTTCGAGCTGGCGCTGATGCAGGCCGAAGGCCAGCGCCAGCGCGACGAAGCCCAGCTGCAGCTGGCCAGGCTGACGCTGGAGCGCTACCAGACCCTGCTCAAGCAGGACAGCATCGCCCGCCAGGACGTGGACACCCAGGCCGCCAGCGTCAAGCAGCTGGAAGGCACGGTGCTGTCGGACCGTGCGGCCGAAGGCACGGCGCGGCTGAACCTGAGCTACACCCGCATCACCGCGCCGGTCTCGGGCCGCGTGGGGCTGCGGGTGGTGGACGTGGGCAACGTGGTGTCGTCCAGCGATGCCAACGGCGTGGTGGTGATCACCCAGCTGGCGCCCATCGACGTGCAGTTCGCGGTGCCGCAGGACCGCGTGCCCGACATCGAGCGGCGCATCGCCGCCGGTGCGCAGCTGCCGGTGAAGGCGCTGGACCGCAGCCGCGCCACGGTGTTGGACACGGGCAGCTTCTCCACCCTCAACAACGAGATCGACACCACCACCGGCACCGTCAAGGCCAAGGCGCGCTTTGCCAATGCCGGCCGCACGCTGTTTCCCAACCAGTTCGTGAACGTGCAGATGCAGCTGGACAGCGTGCGCGACGCGGTGACCATTCCGGTGGCGGCGCTGCGCCATGGCAACGACGGCGACTTCGTGTACGTGCTGAACGAAGACCGCACCGTGAGCCAGCGCGCCGTGCAGCGCGGCCAGGCCACCAACGACCGGGTGCAGGTGACGAGCGGTCTGCAGGCCGGCGAGACCGTGGTGACCGAAGGCGCCGACCGCCTGAAGGACGGCGCCCGCGTGACGGTGGCCGGCGACCGGCCGCAGCGCGGCGCATCGGCGCCTGGCGGCGGGGCCTCGCGCCCCGGCCGCGGCGCTTCCGCCCCCGAAGGCGCCGCCAGCCGCCCGCACCGCCGCGCCAGCGGCGCCGCCCCCGCGGCCAGCGAGTGAGCGGCCGGTCATGGCCCTGAGTCCGTCGCGTCCCTTCATCCAGCGGCCGGTCGCCACCTCGCTGTTGATGCTGGCCATCCTGCTGGCCGGGCTGGTGGGCTTTCGTTTCCTGCCGCTGTCGGCGCTGCCGCAGGTGGACTACCCCACCATCCAGGTGCAGACGCTGTACCCCGGCGCCAGCCCCGAGGTGATGAGCCAGACCGTCACCGCGCCGCTGGAACGCCAGCTGGGCAGATGGCCGGGCTGGCGCGCATGAGTTCCACCAGCGCGGCCGGCGTGTCGGTGATCACGCTGCAGTTCGGGCTCGACCTGTCGCTGGATTCGGCCGAGCAGGAGGTGCAGGCCGCCATCAACGCCGGCAGCTCGCTGCTGCCGGCCGACCTGCCGGCGCCGCCGGTGTATGCCAAGGTCAACCCGGCCGATGCGCCGGTGCTCACGTTGGCCGTCACCTCCAGGAGCCTGCCGCTGACCGAGGTGCAGAACCTGGTCAACACCCGGCTGGCGCAGAAGATCTCGCAGGTCAGCGGCGTGGGCCTGGTCACGCTGTCCGGCGGCCAGCGGCCGGCGGTGCGCATCCAGGCCGACACGCAGTCGCTGGCTTCCTACGGCGTCGCCATCGACACCGTGCGCAGCGCCATCAGCGCGGCCAATGCCAACGGCGCCAAGGGCAGCTTCGACGGCGCCACGCGCTCGTACTCGATCAATGCCAACGACCAGCTGCTGACGGCCGACGAGTACAAGAACCTGATCGTGGCCTGGCGCAACGGCGCACCGGTGCGCCTGAAGGACGTGGCCCAGGTGGTGGACAGCGCCGAGAACGTGCGCCTGGGCGCCTGGTCGGGCCAGGCCGGCGGGCCGCTGGTGCCGGCCATCATCATCAACGTGCAGCGCCAGCCGGGGGCCAACGTCATCCAGACGGTGGACGCCATCCGCGCACGGCTGCCGCAGCTCACGGCCGGCATGCCGGCTGCCGTGGAAGTGCAGGTGCTGGCCGACCGCACGCGGGGCATCCGCGCCTCGGTGGAGCATGTGCAGTTCGAGCTGGTGCTGGCCGTGGTGCTGGTGGTGCTGGTGATCTTCGGCTTTTTGCACAGCCTGCGCGCCACCGTCATCGCCAGCCTGGCGGTGCCCATCTCGCTGGTGGGCACCTTCGGCGTGATGTACCTGCTGGGGTACAGCCTGAACAACCTGAGCCTGATGGCGCTGACGATCGCCACTGGCTTCGTGGTGGACGACGCCATCGTCATGTTGGAAAACATCGCGCGCCACATCGAAGAAGGCGACCCGCCGATGCAGGCGGCCGTCAAGGGCGCGACAGAGATCGGCTTCACCATCATCTCGCTCACGGTGTCGCTGATCGCGGTGCTGATTCCGCTGCTGTTCATGGGCGACGTGGTGGGCCGGCTGTTCCGCGAATTCGCGATCACGCTGGCCAT
>NZ_CAXFDV010000256.1:0-8773 GCF_964001545.1 uncultured Aquincola sp. | reverse complement strand
TGCTGGGACGCCTTGATCGTGCAGGCTGCATTGGATGCGCGCTGCACGACGCTGCTCACCGAAGACCTGCAAGCGGGCATGCGTTTCGGTGAGCTGGAGGTGGTCAACCCGTTCAGCCAGGCGGTGCAAGAGCCGCCCGGCGCCTACACCGTGCCACGCACCAAAGCGGCGCGGGCGCGGCGGGGTTGAGCCCGCCTCAGCGCGGCCTCACACGTCAAAAAACACCGTCTCCAGATCTTCCGCCCCGCCCTGCCCCTGGATGCGGATGTCGAAGCGGTAGACGGTTTCGCCGCCGCGCTGTTCGCGCTGGGCGATCAGGGTCTTGCGGCGGGTGGCCCACTCGATGCTGGTCAGCACCGGGTCGCGCTCGTTGGCCACCTGCTCGTCGCTGAAGTACAGGCGCGTGTGCAGCCCCAGGTTGATGCCGCGCGCCACCACCCACACCGCGATGTGCGGCGCCTGGGTGCCGCCGTTGGGCAGGGCCACCGGGCCGGGCTTGATGGTCTCGAAGCTGTAGACGCCGGTCTCGAAGTCGGCACCGGTGCGGCCCCAGCCGCGGAAGCTGCTGGGCTTCGGGTCGGCCGGGTGGGCGTAGTGGCCTTCGGCGTCGGCCTGCCAGATCTCCAGCAGCACGTCGCGCAGCGGCAGGCCCAAGCCGTCGTACACCGTGCCTTCGATGCGGATGCGCTCGCCCGGGGTGTCGGGCTTGGTCAGCACATGGCCGAAGTTGTTCTCGAAGATCTCGAAACCCGCCTGCTGCGGCGCCAGGCCGATGTGCACGTACGGGCCGCCGGTCTGGGAGGCGGTTTCGCGGTAGTGGGTGAGCTGTTGTTGGGGTTGGGTTTGCATCGTCGTCTCCTCGCTCAGGCCTTGTTCTCGAACCAGGTCATGCGCCGGCCGCGCAGGTAGATGTCGAAGCGGTAGGCGCGGCTGTCCAGCTCGATGAAGTTGGCGCGGTCTTCCAGCGCGATCAGCCCGCGGCGCTGCTCGTCGTTCGGCACGGTGGCCAGGATGGGGCAGGTGTTGATCAGCGTGTCACCCTCGAAGTACATCTGGGTGATCAGCCGCTGCGACCAGCCGTCGCCGTGGATGGCGTAGTGGATGTGCGCCGGGCGCCATTCGTTGATGCGGTTGCGCCAGGGGTACGGGCCCGGGCGGATGGTGCGGTAGCGGTAGTAGCCGTTCTCGTCGGTCAGCACCCGGCCGCAGCCGCCGAAGTTGGGGTCCAGCGCGCCGATGTAGGTGTCCTTGCGGTGGCGGTAGCGGCCGCTGGCATTGGCCTGCCACACCTCCACCAGCGCGTTGGGCACGGGGCGGCCGAATTCGTCGCGCACAAAGCCGTGGACGATGATGCGCTCACCCACCGGCAGACCGTCCTTCGCGAAGTTCAGGATCAGGTCGTTGTCCTTCGGACCCAGTTCGTTGGCCTGGAAGAGCGGGCCGCTCATCTCGGTCAGCGTCTGCGGGATCGAGATCAGCGCGTTCTTCGGCGAGCGCAGCACGCTGGTCTTGTAGGTGGGCGTCAGCGCCGGCGCATGCTGGGCGCTGTCGCGCATCACAAAGGGGCCGTAGTGGGCCATGGGCGTCTCCTTCTGGTTGTCCGCGGTGGCAGGGGATGCGGCACTTTAGAAAGGCACAGGCCCCGGCGCAATTGAAAAGCGCGCTGGCCAGTGATTACACCCGGTTATGGCTTGCGCAGCGCCGTCGCTGCCAGCGCCCGGCGCCGCGCCGCCTCGGCCCGCACCGCCTCCACCATCGCCTGCAGCGCCGGCCAGGGCGGCTGCTGCGTGGGCAGCAGCAGGCCTACCGGCTCTTCGGTGCCGCCGGTGTCCACCGGCAGGCGCTGCAGGCTGCCAGCCTCGAAGTCGGCCTCGGCGGCGCTGAGCGGGGTGAACCACAGGGCATCGCTGCCCAGCGTCATCGCGCGGCCGAGCGAGGCGGAGACGGTTTCCGTCAGCCCCGCCGCCGGCATCACGCCGCGGGCGCTGAAAAAGCTGTCCACGCCATGGCGGATCACGGTGCCCGGCATCGGCAGCACCAGCGGCCAGGCGGCCACGTCGGCGGCCGAGGGCGCACGGCCCGCCGCCAGCAGCGGATGGCCGGGCCGGGCGGCCAGCACCAGCGGCTCGGCGTACAGCAGCTCGAAGCTCAGGCCCACCATGTCGTCGGGGTCGGCCAGGCGGCCGATCACCAGGTCCAGCTCCTGCGCGCGCAGCGCCTGCAGCAGCGTGGTGTTGAGGCCGGTGACCACCTGCAGCTGCGTCGCCTCGCCCGCGGCATCGGCCATGGCCTGGCGCCAGGCCAGGGCCACCCGCGCCATCACCGAAGGCGCCAGCGTGGGCAGCGCGCCCACCCGCAGCGGCCGCTGCACCGCACCGGCACTCACGCTGCGCACCGCCTCGCCCAGCGCGCTGATGCTGGCCTGCGCATGGCGCAGGAACAGCGCCGCCTCGGGCGTGGGCAGGGTGCCGCGGCGGCCGCGCGTGAGCAGTCGCACGCCCAGGATCTCTTCCAGCTCGTGGATGGTCTTGGTGACGGCCGGCTGGGTGATGGACAGCCGCTCGGCCGCGCGGCGCAGGCTGCCGGTGTCGGCCACCGCCAGCAGGCATTGCAGGTGGCGCAGCCGCATGCGCGCCAGCGCGCTGGCGGGCGGCAAGGTGGCCGTCGACGGGGGCAGCGGCCGCTCGCTCAACCGCGGCCCACGTACGGCATCTTGGTGGCCATCACCGTCATGAACAGCACGTTGGCGTCCAGCGGCAGGCTGGCCATGTGCACCACGGCGTCGGCCACGTGCTGCACGTCCATGCGGGCTTCCACCTTCATGCTGCCGTCGGCCTGCGGCACGCCGGCGGCCATGCGCTCGGTCATGTCGGTGGCGGCATTGCCGATGTCGATCTGGCCCACCGCGATGTCGTAGCGGCGGCCGTCCAGCGCGGCGGTCTTGGTCAGCCCGGTGACCGCATGCTTGGTGGCGGTGTAGGCGATGGACTGCGGCCGCGGCGCATAGGCCGAGATGGAGCCGTTGTTGATGATGCGGCCGCCCTGCGGGCTTTGCGCCTTCATCACCCGGAAGGCCTGCTGGATGCCGTAGAACGCGCCGTTGAGGTTGGTGTCCACCACCTGCTTCCAGCGTTCGATGGGCAGGTCTTCCAGCGCAAAGCCCGAGGCCGAGATGCCGGCGTTGTTGAACAGCAGGTCCACCCGGCCGAAGCGGGCCACCACGGTATCGAACAGCGCCTGCACCGAGGCCGGGTCGGCCACGTCGGTGGGCACGGCCAGCGCCCGTTCGGCGATGTCGCCCTGCGGGTCATCCGCGGCGGCGATGGCGGCCTGCAGCGTCTGGAGCCGCCGGCCGGCGAAGGCCACCCGCCAGCCGGCCTTCAGCAGCGCCAGCGCGGCGGCCTGGCCGATGCCGCTGCCGGCCCCGGTGACGATGGCAATGCGGTGTTGTGGAGCGGATGAGTTCTCGGGCATCGGGGGTCCTGTGACTGCACGACAAGACCCGGGAGTCTGCCAGCAGAGCGCTCACCTGACGGGAAAGCGCCGCGACGGATGAGCGGTGCGACCGCCCAGGGCGCGGCGCAGGCCCGAGGCCAGCACCCGCATCTCCACCGGCTTGATCCAGTACTCGAAGGCGCCCAGGCTCATCGCCTTGATGATGTCCATCGACAGCTTGTCGCCGGTGAGGATGGTCACGCGCAGGCCACGTTCGGCGATGTCCTGGTTGAGGATGCGCACCACCTCCAGGCCCGAGATGTCGGGCAGGTGCATGTCCAGCAGCACCAGGTCGGGCTGTTCCTGCCGCACCAGGTCGACGCCCTGGCGGCCCGTGGTGGCCTGCAGCAGCTGCACGCCGGGGAAGTGCTGCATCATCCCTTCGACCACGGCCATGCTGGTCTCTGCATCTTCGATGTAGAGCACCTTGCCGCGCAGCGCATTGGCCGCGGGCACCACTTCATCAGGAAGTTCGGATGCAGCCATGGTGGGAGTTCTCCAGGACTCCGCAGCATAGTCACATCCCTAGAAATAGGGACGGCCCGGGGAATTCCCGGGCCGTCGCAACACGACGTATCAGGGGCCTCGCCCGCCGGGCCGACCCAAGGGCGGGTGCGCCCCCACTGGGGGCCGCGAGCGCAGCGAGCTTGGGGGCCGCATCACTGTGAGGCGGATGACGCCGGCGGATGCGCGGCATCGATGCCGTGCTTCTCGCCGCCCATGTCCACGCTGCCGCCCGCCTTGCTCAGCACCCAGATGGCCACTGCGGCAAAGACGACGAAGCCCACGAAGATCTTCCACATGCGCCGGCCTTCAGTCGTTGGCGTAGATGTCCACGTCCTTGGTTTCGCGCACGAACAGCATGCCGATCACCAGCGTGGCCACCGCGATGACGATGGGGTACCACAGGCCGTAGTAGATGTTGCCGTTCTGCGCCACCATCGCGAAGCTGATGGAAGGCAGCAGGCCGCCGAACCAGCCGTTGCCGATGTGGTACGGCAGGCTCATCGAGGTGTAGCGGATGCGGGTGGGGAACATCTCCACCAGCATGGCCGCGATCGGGCCGTACACCATGGTCACGTAGATCACCAGGATGAACAGGATGCCCACCACGGTGAACCACTGGCCCGAGCCCACCGGGATCGGGTCGGCCTTGGCCGGGTAGCCGGCCGCCTTCATCGAATCGGCCACGTCCTTCT
The DNA here is from genome assembly GCF_964001545.1 of uncultured Aquincola sp. Classification (NCBI taxonomy): domain Bacteria; kingdom Pseudomonadati; phylum Pseudomonadota; class Betaproteobacteria; order Burkholderiales; family Sphaerotilaceae; genus Aquincola; species uncultured Aquincola sp. Next base: position 4,079 of record NZ_CAXFDV010000256.1, on the reverse strand, counting down.
TGAAGGCGGCGATCTTCTTGGCGCTGTCTTCGTCGAACTTGTGGCCGCCGGCGGTCAGCGTGCCGGTGGGCACCTGCAGCACCTTGTCGCCGATCTTCACCGTGGCCGGCGCGCCCGGCTGGGCCACCGTCTCATAGCTGGCCGAGGCCTGCGCCAGCGTGCGCTTGGCGATGTCGCAACCGGTGGTGAAGTCCACCTCGCGGGCGATCGGGCTGCCCTGGAACGAGCACTGCGCCGGGTCCACCGTCACGCTGATCTGGGCCGAGGCCTGGGCCGCCGCCAGCTTGGGGTTGGCCGCTTCGGTCAGCGCCTTGAACAGCGGGAAGTAGGTGAGCGCGGCCAGCAGCAGGCCACCCATGATGATGGGCTTGCGGCCGATCTTGTCGCTCAGCGTGCCGAAGATGACGAAGAACGGCGTGCCCAGCAGCAGCGCGATGCCCACCAGGATGTTGGCGGTGGCACCGTCCACCTTCAGCACCGCGGTCAGGAAGAACAGCGCGTAGAACTGGCCCGAGTACCAGACCACGGCCTGGCCGGCGGTCAGGCCGATCAGCGCCAGGATCACGATCTTCAGGTTCTTCCACTGGCCGAAGGATTCGCTCAGCGGCGCCTTGGAGGTCTTGCCTTCCGACTTCATCTTCTTGAAGGCGGGCGACTCGTTCATCGACAGGCGGATCCACACGCTGATGCCCAGCAGGAAGATGGACACCAGGAACGGGATGCGCCAGCCCCAGGCGGTGAAGGCGTCTTCGCCCAGCGCGGTGCGGGTGCCCAGGATCACCATCAGCGACAGGAACAGGCCCAGCGTGGCGGTGGTCTGGATCCACGAGGTGTAGGCGCCACGCTTGCCGTGCGGCGCATGCTCGGCCACGTAGGTGGCGGCGCCGCCGTACTCACCGCCCAGCGCCAGGCCTTGCAGCATGCGCAGCGCGATCAGCAGGATGGGCGCGGCCACGCCGATGGACGCATAGCTGGGCAGCACGCCGACGATGAAGGTCGACAGGCCCATGATGAGGATGGTGACCAGGAAGGTGTACTTGCGCCCGATCATGTCGCCCAGGCGGCCGAACACCAGCGCGCCGAAGGGCCGCACCAGGAAGCCCGCCGCAAAGGCCAGCAGCGCGAAGATGAACGCCGAGGTCGGGTCCAGCGCGCTGAAGAACTGCTTGGCGATGATGGCCGCCAGCGATCCGTACAGGTAGAAGTCGTACCACTCGAACACCGTGCCCAGCGACGAGGCGAAGATGACCTTCTTCTCCTCCGCCGTCATCGGCGTGTTGGCTGCAGGCTTTGCGCCCGCGGTCCCCGCCATTGCCATGTTTGTCCCCTCGAAAATGCCAGGACGACTGCCCAGCGTGGCACCCACTTTCAAAGCCCTGCCTGACCGCGACCTGACGCCAAGCTGAACGTTCGCTGACAAACTCCGGCCCAACCCTGAGGCCGCGTTTCTCCATATGCAATTCGTCCGGGTTTGCCCGCTCAGGACAAACATCCTCCGCCCCGCTGAATGACTTCGCCTTCGCTGTTCGACGACCTGAAGCCCGACCCCCTGATCGACGTCGTGCACGACGCGCTGTGCCTGGCCGCCAGCCCGCGCAGCCGCGGCTGGCTGCTGCAAGTGGCCCGCTGGCTGCTGGAGGCGCGTGGCCACGCGCCCGAGCGCCCGCCCTCGCTGGCCGCCATCACCGACGCGATGGACGAGCTGGTGCAACAGGGCCGCGCACAGCGCGTGGAAGGCCTGGGCGTGGCGGTGCCGACGGATGCCGCCTGGCAGGCGCGCTTCACCGCCTTGATGCAGCACCCGGCGGCGCCGAACTACTGGCGCGCCTTTGCGGCCGCCAATGGCGGTGGCCTGCCGCTGCGGCCCGATGGCGAGCCGGCCTGGGTGCGCCTGCCCACCGCCGCCGACCGCGTGGGCCTGCTGCGGCTGGTGCTGTACAGCCCGCGCCCGGCCGCTGATCTGGTGCGCCTGCTGGACGGCCCGCTGGTGGAAACCAGCAGCGCCGCCACGCTGACCGCGGCGCTGACCGCGCCCTTCGTGCGCCCGCTGTTCGACGGCTTGCCCACCGAGCAACGCGGCCTGCTGGCGCAGATGGTGATGGCCGCCCACCCCGACACGCCCGCGGCGCTGCGCGAGGCGGTGGACGACTGGCTGCGCCGCACGCCCGACGAGGTGCCGCCGCCGGTGCGCTGCCGCCTGGCCGCCCACCGGCTGCACGCGGGCGACCTGCCGGGCATGCACCAGGCGCTGCTGGGCCTGGCCGGCCCGCTGGTGGAGCTGTTCGATGCGCTGGCGCTGGCCCATGCCGGCCAGTGGCCGCAGGCCGCGGCCGACGGCCAGGCCGCGATGAAAGCCGCCGCCAAGGGCGCGGGCAAGCGGCAGGCGGCGTTGCCGCCGGAGCTGGTGTGGCCGCTGGTGCTCTCGCTGCTGGCCCAGCCCGAAGCCGCCGCCTGGTCCACCGCCCGCAAGCTGTGCGTGGCCCAGTCCGGGAGCCGCAGCCCGGCGCCGCACAGCTTCTGGGGCCTGTGGGCGCATACGGCGGCGGTGCGGCTGGGCGACCAGGCCATCGACCCGCAGGCGTTTTCATTCGCCAGCAGCCAGGCCCTGGACCCCGACCACCTGCTGATGCAGGCCAGCCGGCTGCTGCTGGCGGCCTGGGTCGGCCACTCGCCCGGCGGCTGGACCGCATTGCGCGCCCGCCATTTGATCGACGGCCTGGCCGAGCTGGGCCAGCACTGGATGGCCGCGCTGGCCCGGGAAGCCGCGGTGCGGCTGGGCCTGATGCCGGCGGCCGATGGGGCAACCGATGGGGCGGCCGAAGTAGCGGCCGATGGGCGGGCGGACGCCCCGCCCCACACCACGCCCCCGGCGCCCTTTCTGGCCGCCCCGCGCGAAGCCTGGCGCGATGCGCTGGCCGCCATCGCCGCGCTGGGCGGCGACGGCACGCCCGACCATCCGCTGCAGGCGGCCGTGCCCACGCTGCTGTGGTGCCTGACGCTGGACGAAGAAGGCCGCGTGCAGGCGATGCAGCCCTATGAGCAGCCGCCCGGCGCCCGCAAGCCCAAGCCGCTGACGCTGAACAAGGTCAAGGCCAGCGCCCGCCTGGATGCGCGCGACGCGGCCGTGGCCCGCAACATCGAGCGATCACGCTGGTCGGCCCGCCAGCTGGTGCTGGACGTCACCGGCGCCGCCCAATCGCTGGTGCGCCACCCCGGCGTGTTCTTCCACGACGCGCCGGGCCAGCTGGTGGAATTGAGCGAAGCGCTGCCCATCATCGAAGTGGCCCGCCGGCTGAACGAAGCCGGCGAGCAGTTCGTCTTCCGCATCGACCCGCCGCTGCAGCCGGCCACGCCGCCGCACCTGGGCGAAGGCTGGTTCTATGCCGAAGAGCGCCAGGCGGAGGTGGAGCGCCGCAACAGCCTGCGCGTGGTGCGCGACGCGCCCGACCGGGCGCGGCTGATCCGCATCACCGCGGCGCAACGCCGCGTGGCCGAGCTGGTGTCGCAGGACTGGGCGGTGCCGGTGGGCGCCAAGGCCGAGCTGGAAGCCGCGCTCAAGGTGCTGGCCGGCCACTTCCAGCTGCACAGCGACGCCGCCGCCGGCACCGAAGTGCCGGGCGAGAGCCGCCTGCGCGCCCAGCTGGTGCCGGTGGGCGATGCGCTGCAGCTGCGCCTGGTGGTGATGCCCTTCGGCGCCTTCGGGCCCGCGGTGCCGCCGGCCGTGGGCCGCGAGCGGTTGATGACGGTGCATGAAGGCCTGAGCCTGGCCACCCGCCGCGACCTGGCGCAGGAAGCGGCCCACCTGCACAGCGTGCTCGATGCCCTGCCCTGGCTGGAAGGCAGCGAAGCCGGTGAAGCCGGCTGGCTGCTGGACACGCCCGAACTGGCGCTGCAAACGGTGGAAGCCCTGCCCACGCTGCCCGCCATCGCCGCGCTGGACTGGCCGCGCGGCAAGCCGGTGCGCCTGACCACCGTGGCGCCGCATGCGCTGGCCGTGCGCGTGAGCAGCGAGCGGCAATGGTTTGCGCTGGAAGGCGAGCTGAAGGTGGACGACCACCGCGTGGTGGGCCTGCAGCAGT
>NZ_CAXFDV010000255.1:0-32273 GCF_964001545.1 uncultured Aquincola sp. | reverse complement strand
GGGGCACCATCTCAGTCCCGCCGGGCCGCCCCAAGGGACTGAGCTCCCCCTCGGGGGGACGCGAGCGCAGCGAGCTAGGGGGCACCACTTCACCCTTGCAGCACGTGCGCATCGGCCTCGTGCCAGCTCATGGCCACGCGCTGGCCGGGCGCCAGCGGCGCGGCATGGAACTGGGCATCGGGCACCAGCGCCACCCAGCCGGCGCTGTCGGGTCGGTCGTCGGCGGAGTCCTGTTCATCCAGGCGGGTGGCCAGGTGCACCTGCACATGGCTGCCCTGGTATTCCACGGCCTTGACGGTCACCGCCATGCCGGGGCCGCCGCTGGGCGCCAGCACGGTGCGGTCGCTGCGCACCGCCACCGCGCCAGAAGGCGTGTCCACCACGTTGTGCGCCCCGATGAAGCGGGCGATGAAAGCGGTGCGCGGGCGCTCGAACACCTCACGCGCGGTGCCGGCCTGCTCCACCTTGCCCTGGTTCATCACCACCACCAGGTCGGCCAGCGCCATCGCCTCTTCCTGCGAGTGGGTGACGTGCACGAAGGTCATGCCCAGTTCGCGGTGCCAGCGCTGCAGTTCGGCGCGCATCTTGATGCGCAGGAACGGGTCTAGCGCCGACAGCGGCTCGTCCAGCAGCAGCACCCGGGGCTGCGTCATCAGCGCGCGCGCCAGCGCCACCCGCTGCTGCTGCCCGCCCGACAGCGCCGCCGGCAGCCGCGCCGCGTAAGGCGTCATGGCCACCAGCTCCAGCAGCTCGCGGGCACGCTTCTCGCGCGCAGCCTTGTCCACGCCCTTCATGCGGGCGCTGAAGGCCACGTTGTCGAGCACGCTGAGGTGGGGGAACAGCGCATAGCTCTGGAACATCATCGCGGTGCCGCGCTGCACCGGCTCCAGGTGCGTGATCTCGCGGCCGGCCAGCACCACGTGGCCGGCGGTGGGCACCTCATGCCCGGCCACCATGCGCAGCGTCGAGGTCTTGCCGCAGCCCGAAGGCCCCAGCAGGCAGCAGTAGCTGCCCCCTTGGATCTTGAGGTCGATACCGGCCACGGCCACGGCGTCGCCGTAATGCTTGGTCAGCGAGACGAGTTCCAGGTCGGTGCGTTCCATCGTGGCCGTTTTGTATGCAATGCATGTGCCAAGTGGTCTTGCACCAAGGCAGGCGCGGCATTTGCGGGCGCTGCCACCAACCGCCCCGCGATGGGGCGGCAGAGCTTGCTTTGTATGCAATCCCCCTCACCCACTGCCCTTCCCTCCGCTGCCGGAGTCCGCATGAAACTGCTTGTCGTCAACCCCAACACCTCGGCCGCGATGACCGCGCAGATCGCCGCGGCCGCCCGCGCCGTGGCCGCGCCGGGCACCACCATCGTGGCCACCCAGCCCGATTTCGGTGCGGCCTCCATCGAAGGGCACTACGACGACGCCTTTGCGGCCGCCGGCGTGGCGCAGCAGGCGCGCCTGCACGGTGCGCAGGTGGACGGCGTGGTCATCGCCTGCTTCGGCGATCCGGGCCTGGACGCCGCGCGCGAGGCCTGCACTGCGCCGGTCATCGGCATCGCCGAGGCGGCCTTCCATGCGGCTTCTTTCCTGTCCACCGGCTTTTCCGTCGTCACCACGATGACGCGTACCTGCGTGATCGCCGAGCACCTGCTGCACAAGTACGGCTTCGAGCGCCGCTGCCGCGGCGTGCACGGCACCGACATCCCGGTGCTGGAGCTGGAAGCCGCAGGCTCCGCGCTGGTGGCCCGCATTGAGGCGGCGGCCCGGCACGCCCTGCAGCACGACCGCAGCGGCGCCATCGTGCTGGGCTGCGCCGGCATGGCCGACCTGGCGGCGCAGCTGCAGCAGCGGCTGGGCGTGCCGGTGATCGACGGCGTGGCCGCCGCCATCAAGTTCGCGGAAGGCCTGGCCGCGCTGGGGCTGCACACCTCCAAGCAGGGCGACTATGCGCGCCCGCTGCCCAAGACCTACGCTGGCTGGGCAGCGCCGCTGGGCTTCGCGCCATCGGCGGTGGCTTCGTCCCTCTGAGCGGCAGATGAAAAAAAGGGCGCCCCGGTGGGGGCGCCCTTGGCGGAAGGCAGATGGGCTACCTCACGCCCAGCGGCATGGTGGCCGCAATGTCGTTCAGCGCGGCTCTTGGCGGCGGCGAGCGATCAGGCCGATGGCGCCCAGGCCGGCGAGCATCAGCGCATAGGTTTCGGGCTCCGGCACCGGCGCGGCCTGCACCACGTCCTGCAGGCTGCTGCTCGACCAACGCGTCAGCGTGTACTGTTGGGCAAACGGGTTGTTGTCGGCGTTCACGGTGTTCAGCCAGGTCGTGGCCAGCGCGACGTTGGCGTCCGACGACGAGTAGCTGCTGAGGCTGGTGTTGCCGGTCAGGTCCCACAGCGCCAGCTGGAAGGCGACCGCACCCCGCTGCGTCTGCAGCGAAGTGCTGTAGAACCGGTCGTACAGCTCCTGCACGCCAGCCGGGGCCGAGTAGGCGGCAGCGCTGTAGGTTTGGTCGGAACGGCGCACGGTCTGGCTTTGCTCGATGCAGTAGGCCAGGAACGAGGTGCCGGTCGTCTTGTTCAGCACATTGAACAGCACCGGGTCGGAGGTGCCGCCCGACAGGATCGCGACACTGCCGGTGGCCAGGCGGCCGTCGGCGGTGGTGGCGTAGTTGTTGACCGACAGCGTGTCGGCATGCGCGGCCGACGTGGCCAGCAGCGCCGCAGCGGCCAGGCCCGCCAGGCGGAAGTGACTTTGCTTCATGGTGATTCCTCTCCCTTCAAGGGTTTGATTGCAAGCCGGGCGGCGACGTGCCGACCGGCTTCCTCCGGCAAGGCCTCGGGGCCTTACGCGACCGCAGCAACAGCGCTGTGATCGGCGTTCTTGATGTGGGCGATCAGCTGCCGCACCAGCTCGGCGCTGGCGTCGGCGTGCAGGGCCGTGGCGTCGGCGGCGGGCACCGGGCAGCCGGCGCAGCCACCGGCCACCGCCGGTGCACCACCCGCGAAGGCGTGGTGCAGCAGCGCGTCGTCCTGCGACAGCAGACCGTCGAGCGAAGGCAGCGCAGCCTTGGCGGCCGCGGCATCGTCGGCGTAGACGTTGAAGTACACGTCCACCATGTCGATGCTGCTGCCGTCGGCGCGGGTGGCGGTGCTGGCTTCACCCAGCAGGTTGCCCAGCTGCGTGACGTCCAGGTTCGTGTACCCGGTCTTCAGGCTGGCGATGCCCATCTCGGCCAGCGTGTGCAGTTCGCCCGCGTCGGTCTGGTGGTTGCCATTGGCGTCCTGCCAGATGCTGAGCTCGCTGAAGCCCGCGTCCTTGGCGTCCACCAGGCCATCACCGTTGCTGTCGAACGAAGCCAGCTTGGCGAAGCCGACGCCACGCTCAGCGCTGCCGAACAGCTCGGAGACACCGTCGATGCGGCCGTTGTGGTTGGCATCAACCGCCAGGAAACCGTCGCCGCTGGAGATCCAGCCCGACTTCACGGCATGGCCGGTGCCCAGCAGATCGAACTTGCCGCCCGCGTCGATCAGCGCCTTGGTCTGGATGCCGTTGCCGTCCAGGTCCAGCACGATGGGGCTGTAGGCGTAGTACGTGGTGGTGTCGCCGATCGAGACCGTCTTGCTGGTCTCGGTGAAGTCGGTCAGGCTGTTGCCACCGCTGAGCTTGATCTGGAACGTTTCCCAGGCCGCTTCCCGGTAGGTCGTGTCGGCCACGAAGTCGCGATCGACGTAGACCTTCTCCTGCCAGGCCTCGATGTTGAACGACGCAGAGCTGGTCTGCCCCGCCTTGATCGTGACGTAGAAGCCGTCGGCCGTGGTGGGCAGGTAAGCGCCGTTGATGTCCTTGACGCTGAAGTCCTGCGTCTGTGCAGTGGACGTGTTGGCCTGGTTGCCGTACGTGCCGGTGACAGGGTCGTAGTACTGGTTGGCGTGGTACACACCGTCCTGGGTGGTGTAGCCACCGCCCGCCGTCACCGTCTGGTTGCCCAGCCAGCCCGTGGCGCGGTTGGCCGTGCCGTTGGCGAAGGACACGAACACCGTGGTATCGACCGCCAACGCTTGGCTCAGCTGCAGCGTGTAGTTGGCGTTGTTGCCTTCATAGATGGCTTCGGTGCCCACCAACGAGATCAAGGCACGCGAGGTCAAGCCTGCGTCGATGGTCAGGTTGTCGGTGGCGGTCGTCACCTGGAAGGCGGCCGACTCGTAGGCCCAAGGCAGCGAGGTCAGGCGAACGTTGTCGATGATGCCGCCCATGCCGTCGTCATCGCCGGCCTGGTCACGGAAGGTCAGGCGGTCGAGGCCACCGGTGCCCGTGACCGTGAAGGTGTAGGTCGTCAGCTTGGTGGTCGCCGGGTCGATCGACGCGATGCAGCTGCCGTTCCACCACACTTCCACCGTGTTGGTGGACACAGCAGTGTTGGCACGGCTCGCCAGGTCCACCGACAGCTGGTAGGTCTGGCCCTGCTGCGTCTGCACGTCCTGGTAGAGGCCCTGAGCCCTGCCCCAGTTGTACTCGGAGTCCAGTTGGGCCGCATACACGCCCGTGTTGCCGCTCACACCGAAATCCGACGTCTGGCCGACGCTGGGGCTGTAGCCGCTGAGCGTCTTCCATTCGCCATTGCCACAGCCGAAGTTGTCTTCGAAGCTGCCGTTGATGATCAGGTTGGACCCGGTCGTCGAGGCGCCGATGGCACGGAAGTCGGAGTCGATGGCGTCGTTGCTGCCGACGTCGGCCGCGGTCAGCTGGTAGCCCTTGGCCAGCGCCAGCGCCACCTTGTAGCTGCCGGCACCGACGTTGTCGAACAGGTACTTGCCGTTGGCGTCGGTCACCGTCACGCGCGAGGTGTCGTCGGCCGTGTTGAACAGGCCGTCGGCACCAGCGCCGATCAGCTTGACCGCCACGCCGGCCACGCCGCCTTCACCGGCGTCTTGCAGGCCGTTGCCATTGGTGTCGGCCCACACGCGGTCGCCGATGTTGCAGACGACGGGCTTGAGGCCGGCGTCCACGGTCAGGTTGGTCTCACCGACGGCCAGCGTCACCAGGCCGGAGGTGGCGGTGTTGCCGCTGCCGCTCCACACCACGTCGCTGTCGATGCCGTCGTTGCTGCCGACGTTGGCCGACGTGAACATCTGGCCCGCCGGGGCCACCACCTGCACCGCGTACTGGCCGGGCGGCAGGCCGGTGAACAGGTAGCCGCCGGTGGAGTCGGTCACCGTGGTGGCCACCACCGTGCCGGCCGCGTCCAGCAGTCGCACGGTCACGCCGGCGGCGCCGGGCTCGCAGGCGTCCTGCAAACCATCGCCGTTCTGGTCGAACCACACCTTGTTGCCCAGCGTGGCGGGCTTGGTCACGATCAGGCCGCCATCCAGCGTCAGGTTGTCGTCGCAGCTGGCCACCTGGAAGCCGGCTTCGTACACGGTGCTGCTGGTGCTGCCGATGAGCTTGACGTTGTCGATGATGCCGCCGACGCCGTCGTCGTCACCACACTGCTCGCGGAACGACAGGCGGTCGTTCGCGCCAGTGCCGGTCACCGAGAAGCTGTAGGTCTTCAGCGCGGTGCTGGTGGGGTCGATGGTGGCGATGCGGGTGTTGTTCCACCACACCTCGACGGTGTTGGTGCTGAGCTTCGTGCATGCACGGGCGGCCACATCGACCGACAGCTGGTAGGTCTGGCCGGCTGTCGTCTTCACGTCCTGGTAAAGCCCGGTGCCACCCAGCAGCGAGGCGGTGTAGCGGGCGTCCAGTTCCACCACCGTGGCACCGGTGGCGCCAGTGACGCCATAGGCGCTGGCAGCACCGGCTTCGATGACGTCACCCAGGCCGCACCAGCCCACCGGCACGCCGCAGTTCAGGTTCTCGAAACTGCCGTTGGTGATCAGGTTGACTGACGTGGACGTGGTGACGGCCTTGAAGTCGGAGTCGACGGCGTCGTTGGTGCCCGCGTCGGCCTTGGTCACGGCAAAGCCGTCGGGGGTGTCCAGCGTGAGCTTGTACTTGCCCCAGGCCACGTCGTTGAAGGCGTACTTGCCGTTGGCGTCGGTGGTGGTGGTGCGCACCGAGTCGTCGGCGGTGCCGAAGACGCCGTCGCTGCCGGCACTGGTCAGCTTGACGTTGACGCCCGCCACACCGCGCTCGCCGGTGTCCTGCACGCCGTTGCCGTTGGCGTCCCACCAGATGGTGTCGCCCACCTTGACGAGGCAGACCTTCAGGCCGGCGTCGACGCTGGTGTTGTTTTCACCCGCGGCCAGCGTGACCAGGCCGCTGGTGCCGGTGTTGGTGCCGGTACCGTTCCACACCACGTCGTTGTCGATGGCGTCGTTGGTGCCGGCGTCGGCCGTGGTGAACTTGTAGCCGTCGGGGCTGACCACCTGCACCTTGTACTGGCCGGGCAGCAGACCCTGGAACAGGTAGTTGCCTGCAGCGTCGGTGGTGGTGGTGGCCACCACGGCGCCGCTGGCGTTCAGCAACTTGACCGTGACATTGGCAAAGCCGGCTTCGCCGCTGTCTTGCAGGCCGTTGCCGTTGCTGTCGAGCCAGACGCGGTCACCCATCGAGGCCAGCGCGGGCAGCTTGAAGCTGAGCACGTTGGGCGTCGGGTCGAGGTCGGCGGCACCGGTGCCCACGAGCCCGCCGTCGTCGCGCACCTGGAACGACAGGCCGACCGTGCCGGTGGAGCCTTGCGCGGGCTGGTAAGTCAGCAGACCCGAGCGGATGTCGGCGATCTGCACTTCGGTGCCGGGGGCGATGGCCACACCGTTGAGCAGCACCGTGCCGGTGGCGGGCAGCGCGTTGATCACCACCGACTTGAAGTTGTTGCCGTCGACGTCGGAGAAGCCGAAGTCGGATTCCTTGAGGACGTAGCCGCTGCCATCTTGCAGCGCCACCGAGCTGTCGGTGCCGCTGGGCGCGTCGTTGACCGGGTCGATGATGACCTTGAGCGTCAGGCGGATGACGTCCGCGCCGGTGTCGAAAACGACGGACAAGGTATCGAAGTTGCCGAAGTAGTTCGGCACGGCCGCCGCCGAGACGCGGACGGTGTGGTCATCGACTTGGCTGAAAAGCGCGGTGGGTGCTGCGATGTAGCCGCCGTTGCCGTCGCTGACCAGCAGCGACTCGATGCTCAGGGTGCCACTGGGCGTGTATCCGGCCTGTTGCAGCAGCGTGGTGATGTCGAAGTCTTTGTTCGTGTCTTCCCAGACATTCACCGCGGTTGAGTAATTCAGTACGGTCAAGTGTTCCTCCCGGTTCGCAAGCGGCCCAGCGCCGCACCGCCATTGTCCCGACGTTTCGATCATTTACATGTGTTCACATATCACATTACAAGGTGACGACCCCATCAATTAAGGGGGAGATGCAGTGGCAATTCTGACATTCACGCGTGAATTGCGCACATTCAAATAGTGGCGTGTCGCGACCCGGCGACGAACCTTGAACGATCTCTCACCATTTCTGCCGTAGAGGTCATTTCGTTAGCATTTCGTCAAGGTGGCGCCAGCCCCTGTTCCGGGGGTCGCATGGGGTCCACTTCGACGCGGTCGCGTGGCATTTCGGCGACGCCCAATGCGGGCGCCAACGAGCCGGTGAGCGCGGCCATGCGCAGCCACGCCTGCCGCAGCCGCCAGGCCGCCTCCACTTCCCGCTGGTCGGCATTGAAGCGGCGGTCGCGCTGGTCGATGAGCTGCAACAGGCTGCGGCGGCCTGCCTGGTACTGCAGGTCGCTGGCGCGCACCACGGCGCTCAGCTGCTCGCGCTGGCGCGCAAGTGCAGGCAGCGCCTGCGCGTTCTGCAGCGCCTGCTGCCGCACCACGCCCAGCTCGCCGCGCACGCTCTGCTCGCTGCGCCAGGCCAGGCTTTCCGCCGCCTCGGCGCGGGCGCGCGCCTCTTCGCGCCGGGCGGTGCCGCCGCCGCCCAGCGGCACCTCGTAGCTAAGCGTGACGGTCCAGCTGCGCCTGTCCTGCGTCGACTCGACGGGTACGGTGCGGTCGGACAAGCCCTTGCGCAGCATCAGGTCGGCGCGCGGCAGGTACTCGGGTGCGATCAGCGGTACGCGGGCCTTGGCCGCCTCGCGGCGCGCGGCGGCGGCCTGGGTGCCGGCATGCGTGCGCAGGGCCAGGGTCCACCAGTCTTCCAACGGAGCATCTGCAGGCAGGCCGGGCGTGCCGGCCCAGGGGTTGGTGCCGGGCGGCGTCTCTTCGGCCAGCAGCGCACCCACCTGTCCGGTGAGCACGCCCAGCTGCGCGCGGGCGGCCGCCAGGTCGGCCTGGCTGTTGGCCACCGACAGCTCGGCGTCGATCAACGAGGACTGCGCCAGGTCGCCATCGGACGCCGGCGACTTGCCCGCAGCCACCTGGCGCGCCACGCGCTCGGCCAGGTCCGCCAGTTCCGCGTGGCGGTACATGGCCGCCTTGAGCAGCGCCTGCTGCCGCTGCAGCTCGATGTAGGCCTTGGCCACCCGCTCGCAGGCGTCTTCCAGCGCCTGCCGGGCATCGGCCTCGGCGGCCTGCAGCTCCAGCTGGGCGGCGTCCAGCTGGGTGCGGTCGCTGCCGCCGTTGTACAGGTTCCAGCGCACGAAGCCTTCGGTGCTGCGGGCGTGGCGGTCCACCAGCGCGCCGGCTTCGCGGGTGACGCGCCGCCCCTGCTCCTGCTGCACGCCGGCCGAGGGGAAAAAGCGCGATCGGATCTGGTCGACCTGCGCCTGCGCGGCGCGCACCGTGGCACGCGCACTCTGCAGGTCGCCGTCGCGCGCCAGCGCCAGTTGCACCGCATCGGCAAAGCGCACGAGCGTGCCGGCTGCTTCGGACTGCACGACAGGCGCGACCGGCGCGCCTTGCGGCCCGGCCGCTTCAGCCGCCGCGCAGAAACAGGCAGCCGCCACGGCGGCGATCAGCGTCAACGCCCTGGGCGCCAGCGAACGACCCCGCGATCGGGAAGAAGGACGAGTGGGTCGCATCACCGCTCCTGCATCGCCGAGTGAAGGGTCTTGAGCACCGGCTTGAGCAGGTACTGCATGACGGTGCGCTGGCCGGTCAGGATGCTGGCGTCCACCGGCATGCCGGGGCCGATGGCCAGGCGGCGGCCGTCGTGCTCCAGGTAGTCGCGCGCGGTGCGCAGCTGCACCTCGAAGTAAGGCTGCTTGTCCTGCTCATCGACCAGCGCATCGGCGCCCACGCGCTGCACGGTGGCCGGCAGGCTGCCGTAGATGGACGAGTCGAAGGAGCTGACGCGCACGCTCGCTTCCTGCCCCACGTGCAGGAAGCCGATGTCCGCCGGCTTGACGCGCGCGGTGACGGTGAGCGCAGGGTCGCTGGGCACCACCTCCAGGATGGCGGCGCCCGGCGCGGCCACGCCACCCACGGTGTGCAGCAGCACGCGGTTGACCACGCCGTCCATCGGCGAGACCAGCACCCGCCGCGCCAGCTTGTCCTCGCGGCCGCGCACGGTGGCCTGCATGGTCTGCAGCTTGCCTTCGATCTCGGTGCGCTGGGCGCCCCACTGCGCGCGGGTGCGCGCGGTCTGCTCGGCCTGCTGGGCGCGGGCTTCGGCCAGGCCGGCGGTCAGCCGCGGCAGCGAATCGCGCAGGGCGCTCAGCTCGCCTTGCTGCTGCAGGAAGCGCTGGCGCGCCGTCAACAGATCGGCCTTGGCGCCGGCGCCTTCGGCCACCAGGCGTTCTTCGATCTGCAAGGACTCGCGGCTGGAAGCCAGCACGCTTTCCAGGACCGGGATGCGGCTTTGCGCCTCGGCCAGCTCACCGGCGCGGCGGCGCACGCCTTCGGCCAGGGCCGCGATGCTGGCGTCAGCCTCGCTGCGGGCGGCCAGCCACAGTCGCCGCTCTTCGCGCACCAGGTCGGGCGCCTCGGTTTCCAGGCTGCCGAAGCGCGGCTCGCGCCCGTCCAGCAAGGCCTGCACGCGGATGCGAGAGGACTGCAGCGCGCGCAGCGATTCACGGCTTTCGCCGACCTCGACCTCGGCCTGCACTTCGTCCAGTTCCACCAGCGGCTGGCCGCGCTGCACGCGGTCGCCCGCCTGCACCTTGACGGCGCGGATGATGCCGCCTTCCAGGCTTTGCACTTCCTGCAGCCGGCTGGGCGCCAGCACGGTGCCGCGGGCGTTCACGGCCACGTCCACATGCGCCCAGCTGGCCCAGGCCAGGGCCACCACCAAAAACAGCGCCAGCACCGCCACCAGCGCCAGCGCCAGCCGGCGCGGGCCGGCGTCCAGGTCCACCATCATGTGATCGGCTGCCATCACGCCACCTTCACCGGTCGTTGCGCGGGGGCGGCCTCGGGGGCCGTGGCCTGCGCCAGCGCCCGCAGCACTTCGTCGCGCGGGCCATCGGCCACCACGCGGCCGCGGTCCAGCACCACCAGCCGGTCGACCAGCGGCAGCATCGCCATGCGGTGGGTGACCAGCAGCAGCGTGGTGTCCTTGAGCGCCCGCAGCTCGCGGATCAGGCGCTGCTCGGTGGCCGGGTCCATCATGCTGCTGGGCTCGTCCATCAGCAGCAGCCGCGGCTTGGCCAGCAGCGCGCGGGCGATGGCCACCGACTGGCGCTGGCCGCCGGACAGCAGTTCGCCGCGTTCACCCACCGGCGTGGCCAGGCCGGCCGGCAGCTGCGACAGCGTTTCTTCCAGGCAGGCGCTGCGCGCGGCGTCCAGCAGCGCGGCGTCGCCGCCTTCGGTGCGACCCAGCTCGATGTTCTCGCGGATGCTGCCGTGGAACAGGGTCACGTCCTGCGGCACGTAGCCGATCTGGCGGCGCAGGCTTTGCGGGTCGAGCTGGGTGGTGGCCAGCTCGTCGAGCAGCACGGTGCCGGCCGAGGGCGCATACAGGTTGAGCAGCAGGCGCAGCAGCGTGCTCTTGCCCGAGCCCAGCTTGCCGATGAAGCCCACCCGCTCACCCGGGCGGATGCGCAGGTTCAGGCCATCGAGCAGCGGCGGCCGGTTGGGGTAGGCGAAGGCCACGTCGCGGAACTCGATGCGGCCGCTCAGCGGCGGCGCCTGCAGCGCGCTGTCGTCGTCGTCGGTGGGCGCTTTCATGACCTGTTCGAGCGCCGTCATCGACAGGCGCGTCTGCTGCCAGCGCAGCACCAGCGAGGCGATCTGCGAGGCCGGCGCCATGGCGCGGCCGGCCAGCATGGTCACGCCGATCAGCTGCCCGGTGGTGATGGCCTGCTCGCCGATGAGCACCGCGCCGATGGCCACCAGCACCACGTTGCTGAGGGTCAGCAGCGAGGCGCCGGAGTAGCCGCCGAAGGCCACCAGCTCGCGGGTGTGGAAGCTGTGCTGGGAGATGGCCACCGTCAGCTGTTCCCAGCGGCGGCGGCTCCAGGTGGCCGCGCCCAGGGCCTTGACGGTGTCCAGGCCGTTCATGGTTTCGAACAGGTGCGCGGTGCGCTGCGCGCTTTGCTGCGAAGAGGCCGAGACGCTGCGCATCATGGGCCGCTGCATCAGCCAGGCCGACAGCAGCATCAAGGGGATGGTGACCAGCGGCACCACCACCAGCCAGCCGCCGATGATGGCCACCATGGCCAGGAACAGCAGCATGAAGGGCAGGTCGCCCAGCAGCGCCAGCGTGCCGGAGGCGAAGAACTCGCGCACCGACTCGAAGTCGCGCACGACGTTGGCCAGCACGCCGCCCGAGGCCGGCCGGTTGGCTGCGCGCAGCCGCAGGCAGCGCGCGAAGATGGCCGACGACAAAGCCACGTCGATGCGGCGGGCGGCAGTTTCGATGAGCGCCCCGCGCAAGACCTTGAGCGCGAGCTCGAAGCCCAGCAGCAGCACGGCCGCCACGGTGAGCACCGTCAGGCTGGACAGTGCGTTGTTGGGCACCACGCGGTCGTACACGGCCATGGTGTAGAACGGGATCAAGGCGCCCACCAGATTGAGCGCCACCGTACCCAGCAGCGCCCAGCCGAAGATGCTGCGGTTGCGGCCGAACACGTCCCAGAACCAGCGGCCGGCCTGCGGCAGCGTGTACAGCAGGCTGCGCTGATCCATGTGCAAGGCGGCGCGGGCCGCCATCCAGCGCGCGCCCGGGCATTCGGCGGCAACCTCGGCCTGCGTCATCCAGCGCGTGCCATCGACGCCGGGCTGGTGCACCTCGAAGCGATCGCCCTGGCGGGCCAGCACCACCAGCGCAGCGCCGCCCTCGCCCAGCAGCAGGGCCGGCAACATGGTGGCGCGCACCTCGCCGGCCGGCAGCGCAGACAGCATCAGCCCGGCGCGGGCGCACCAATCGGGCAGCAACTCGGCCGGGGCCGCGCCGGGGCCGCCGGCCCCCAGCAGCGCCGCCCGTTCGACGGGGCGGCCGAAGTAGCGCGCGAGAAAGACGACGGCGTCCAGCAGCCGGGAGTCGGCTGGGGGCGGGGCAAGCGAAATGTCAGTGCTCATGGGCCACGCGAAGGAAGGAGGAAGAGGACCTCGTGTGCGCACGGCCACTGCGGTTCGGCAGCTCAGCGCGTTGGCGAGGCAACCCGGCGCACAGGCGCAAACGGGCAAAGCCGCAGATTCTTCGGCTTAAATGCGCTTATTGATAGATCGCGCACAGGTGACAGACAGGCGCCACGTGCGTTTGGGCGCAAGCCGGCGTGCCCAAACGCCGATCTGAAGTGACATTTTTGGCAGCCATGCTGCCGGCAAGCGACAGCGCGGCGCCGCCCGCCGGCGGTGGCGCCCACCAGCCCGCGGCTTCAATCCCAACTGGGCAGCACCGTTTCGCGCAAAGGCGCGCGCGCGTCCTCGAACCCCGGGAGTGCCTCCCGCACCACCTGCCAGAAGGCCTGCGAGTGGTTCATCTCGATGAGATGGGCCAGCTCGTGCACCACCACGTAGTCGATGGTGGCCTCGGAGAAATGGATCAGCCGCCAGTTCAGGCGAATCGCACCGCTGGCGCTGGCCGAGCCCCAGCGGGTGGCGGCGGCGCTGAGCGACAGGCGCCGCACCGTCACGCCCATGGCGGGCGCGAAGTGCTGGCAGCGCGCCTCGAACACGCGCCGGGCCTGGCGCTGCAGCCAGGCCTGCACCGCATCGCGCACCTGGCTGGGCGCGGCACTGGCCGGCAGGCCCACGCGCAGCTGCGCGGGCTGGCCGCTGCCCGGCTCGGGCGGCACCAGCTGCGCGCCGGTGACCGCCGTGTCCAGCTGGACGCGCACCGGCTGGCCCAGGAACGGGAATTCGGCGCCATCGCCCCACACCACGCGCGCCGCCAGCTGCTGGTGCGCGCGCTCGCGCTGCTCCTGCAGCTTGCGCAGCACCCAGGCGCCCTTGCTGCGCAGCGCCTCTTCCACATCGGCCAGACGCACCCAGCGCGGCGCGCTGACCGTCAGCCCCTCGGCGGCCACCACGAAGCCGATGCTGCGCCGCCGGGCGCGCCGTAGCAGGTAGGCCACGCGGTGGCCGTCGAGCAGCAGTTCGTGCGTGGCCTGCGGGTGGCGGAAGGCGGTCGCGGTCTGCGGCGGTGCGTCGTCGGGCTCTGGCTCGGCGGCACCGGCGCGGTCGAACAGCGCCAACTGCTGCGCCGTGGCCGCGCCGGCCGGGTTCATCGTGCGCCGCTCCGGTAGGCCTCGGGGTCCAGGCGCTGCATCTCGGCTTCGATCCAGCCTTCCACCTCGCGCATCAGCTCGTCGGGCTCGCGGCCCTGCGACGGGATGGGCGTGCCGATGGAGATGTCGATGATGCCGGGCCGTAGCACGAAGCTCTTGCGCGGCCAGCAGCGGGCGGAAGTGACGGCGATCGGCACCACCGGTGCGCCGGTGGTCACGGCCAGGCGGGTGGCGCCGTTCTTGTACTGGCCGCGCTGGCCGCGGGCGATGCGCGTGCCCTCGGGGAACATGATCACCCAGATGCCACGCGACAGCAGCTCACGGCCCTGCTCGGCCACCTTGGCCCAGGCCTGGGTGCGCTTGCTGCGGTCGATGTGGATCATGTCCAGCCGCGCCATCGACCAGCCGAAGAACGGGATGTACAGCAGCTCACGCTTGAACACATAGGCCAGCGGGTGCGACATCAGCGTGGGAAACGCAAACGTCTCCCAGGTCGACTGGTGCTTGGGGCACAGGATGAGCGGTGCCAGCTTGTCGGCGCCGGTGGGCAGGCGCTCCATGCCCTGCACCCGGTACTGCACGCCGCAGATCACCCGCGCGCCGAAGATGGCCAGCCGCAGGAAAGAGATGCAGATCCAGTACACCGGCGCGCCGCGCACGAAGATGGACGTGGTCATCGCGACGATGGCGATGGGGATGACGGTGATGACCATCCACAGGAAGAACAGCGCGGAACGCAGAGCAGCAAGCATCAGGCAAGGCCCATGGGGCCGGAGTCGAGGTCGAGGCCGTCACCGCTGCCGCGCAGCAGGTGGTCGGCAAGGGCCGCCAGGTCGGCATGCACCAGGGTTTCAGGCGCCACCGCCAGCCATTCGGCCAGCGAGGCGTCGTCCAGCTCGGCGGCGCGGCCCGAGCGCACCAGGTGCGGCCGGCAGCCGGCGGCATGGGCGGCTTCCAGGTCGCGCGGGTTGTCGCACACCATCGGCACTTCGGCCAGCGAGGTGCCGTAGCGCTGGCCGATCTGCTTCATCAGCCCGGGCAGCGGCTTGCGGCAGTCGCACTGGTCTTCGGGCACGTGGGGACAGAAGAACACCGCGTCGATGCGGCCGCCGTGCTGGCTCAGCAGCTTCATCATGTGGGCATGCACCGCATTCAGCGAGGCCATGTCGATCATGCCGCGGCCGATGCCCGACTGGTTGGTGGCCACCACCGCATGCCAGCCGGCATGGTTGAGGCGGGCCACCGCGTCCAGCGCGCCCGGGATGGGCGCCCATTCTTCCGGCGCCTTGACGTGGTCGTCCCGGAAGCGGTTGAGGATGCCGTCGCGGCCGAGGATGATGAGCTTGGGCGGTGTCATGGCGCGCAGTATCAGGACACCCGGTGGTGCCCGACAACCACATTCGCGCCCGCCGTCATTGCGCCAGCTTGGCCAGATCGGCCACGCGGTTCATGGCCGCATGCAGGCCGGCCAGCAGCGCCAGCCGGTTGGCGCGCAGTGCGGCATCTTCGGCATTGACCATCACGCCGTCGAAGAAGGCATCGACCGGCGCCTTCAGCGCGGCCAGCGCCTTCAGCGAGCCGGCGTAGTCCTGCTGCTCGAACAGGCGATCGGACTGCGGCTGCACCTCGGCCAGCGCGGCGGCCAGCTGCTGCTCGGCCGGCTCCTTCAGCAGCTCGGGGCTGACGGCGGTGGGCAGTGCGCCCTCCACCTTCTTCAGGATGTTGCCCACGCGCTTGTTGGCCGCGGCCAGCGAAGCGGCCTCGGGCAGCGCGGCAAAGGCGCGCACCGCTTCCAGCCGGCGCGGCACGTCGCCCAGGCGGGCGGGGTTCAGCGCCAGCACCGCGTCCACTTCCTGGGCGCTGTAGCCCTGGTCGCGCAGGCTCACGGCCACTCGGTCGGCGAAGAAGCCCAGCAGCGCGGGGGTGGGATCGGCGATCAGCTCGCCGAAGGCCGGCACCGCCGCCTTCAGCAGCTCGGGCAGGTCCAGCGGCAGGTTCTTCTCGACCAGGATGCGGATCACACCCAGCGCATGGCGGCGCAGCGCAAACGGGTCCTTGTCGCCGGTGGGCAGCTGGCCGATGCCGAACAAGCCCACCAGGGTTTCCAGCTTGTCGGCCAGCGCCACGACCGTGCCGGTGTGGTTGCGCGGCAGTGCGTCGCCGGCAAAGCGCGGCTTGTAGTGGTCTTCGATGGCGATGGCGACGCCGTCGCGCAGGCCTTCGTGGCGGGCGTAGTAGCCGCCCATGATGCCCTGCAGCTCGGGGAACTCGCCCACCATGTCGGTCAGCAGGTCGGTCTTGGCCAGCAGCGCAGCCTGATCGGCCTTGTGGGCCAGCATCTGCAGCTCGTCGTGCGACTGCACCGAGGCCGGCTGGTGGTCGCCCAGCTGGTGGACGATGGCGCGGGCGATGAAGCGCACACGCTCGGTGCGCTCGCCCTGAGTGCCCAGCTTGCCGTGGTACACCACCTTGCCCAGACCCTCGACGCGGCTGGCCAGCGTCTTCTTGCGGTCCTGGTCGAAGAAGAACTTGGCGTCGGCCAGGCGGGGCCGCACCACACGCTCGTTGCCCTGGATCACCGCGCTGGCGTCGTCGGGGCGGATGTTGCTGACCACCAGGAAGCGGTCGGTCAGCTTGCCTTGCGCGTCCAGCAGCGGGAAGTACTTCTGGTTGGCCTTCATCGTCAGGATGAGGCATTCCTGCGGCACGGCCAGAAACTCGGGCTCGAAGCGGCACACCAGCACGTTGGGCCGTTCCACCAGCGCGGTCACTTCGTCCAGCAGCGCCTCGTCGTCGATCGGCGTCAGGCCTTCGCGGCCGGCGGCTTCCTGCAGCTGGCGCAGCAGCTCGGCGCGGCGGGCGTCGAAGCTGGCGATCACCGCGCCGTCGCGCAGCAGTGCGTCGGCGTAGGCGTCGGCATGCGGCAGTTCGATCACCGGCAGCGCGGCCTCGAAGCGGTGGCCGCGGGTGCTGCGGCCGGCCTGCAGGCCCAGCGTGGCCAGCGGCACCACGTCGGCGCCGTGCAGCGCCACCAGGCCATGGGCCGGGCGCACGAACTTCACGTTCTGCCAGCCGTCGGCCAGCTGGTAGGTCATGACCTTGGGAATGGGCAGCTTGGCCAGCGCTTCATCGAAGGCCCTCTGCAGGCCCTCGGCCAGCGGCGCGCCGGGTACCACGGTGTCCAGGAACAAGGCTTCGGCCTTGCCGTCGGGGCGGCGCTGCAACTGCGGCACGGCGGAGGCATCGGCGCCCACCGCGGCCAGCTTCTTCAGCAGCGCAGGCGTGGGCTGGCCGTCGGCGGTCAGGGCCACGGCCACCGGCATCAGCTTCTGCTGCACCGGCTTGTCGGCCGCGCGGGCGGCCACGCCGGTGATGTGCACCGCCAGGCGGCGGGGCGAGGCGTAAGGCGTCACCACCGCATCGGCGGTGGCCAGGCCCTGGCTGCGCAGCGACTGCGCCAGCGTGCCGGCAAAGCTTTCGCCCAGCTTCTTCAGCGCCTTGGGCGGCAGCTCTTCAACAAACAGCTCCACCAGCAGGTTGTTCACGTCGGCGCTCATCACGCGGCCTTCTTCTGTGCTTGTTGTTCGATCTGCGCGAGAACCTCATCGGCCCAGTCGCGCGGCGCCATCGGAAAGCCCAGCCGGGCCCGGCTGGCCAGGTAGCTGGCGGCCACCGCGCGCGCCAGGTTGCGGATGCGGCCGATGTAGGCCGCCCGCTCGGTCACGCTGATGGCGCCGCGGGCATCCAGCAGGTTGAAGGTGTGCGCGGCCTTGAGCACCTGCTCATAAGCCGGCAGCGCCAGCTGCTGCGTCATCAGGTGCTGGGCATTGCCCTCGTGCGCACCAAAGGCCTGCAGCAGGAACTCGACATTGCTGTGCTCGAAGTTGTAGGTGCTCTGCTCCACCTCGTTCTGGTGAAACACGTCGCCGTAGCTGATGCCGGGGGCGTACACCAGGTCGTAGACGTTTTCCACGCCCTGCAGGTACATGGCCAGGCGTTCCAGGCCGTAGGTGATCTCGCCGGTGATCGGACGGCAGTCGATGCCGCCCACCTGCTGGAAGTAGGTGAACTGCGTCACTTCCATGCCGTTGAGCCACACCTCCCAGCCCAGGCCCCAGGCGCCCAGCGTGGGATTCTCCCAGTCGTCTTCGACGAAGCGCACGTCGTTCTTCTTCAGGTCGAAGCCCAGCGCTTCCAGGCTGCCCAGGTACAGCTCCAGGATGTTGGCCGGCGCCGGCTTGAGCACCACCTGGTACTGGTAGTAGTGCTGCAGGCGGTTGGGGTTCTGGCCGTAGCGGCCGTCTTTCGGGCGGCGGCTGGGCTGCACGTAGGCGGCCTTCCACGGCTCGGGGCCCAGCGCGCGCAGGAAGGTGGCGGTGTGGCTGGTGCCGGCGCCCACCTCCATGTCGTAGGGCTGCAGCAGCGCACAGCCCTGGGCGTCCCAGTAGCTTTGCAGGCGAAGGATGATCTGCTGGAACGTCAGCGTCGTCATGGAGGATGCTCGGTGCGCGGAAAACCCGCGAGTTTATGAGGATGCTGCCGGGCGGCGCCCGACGGCAGCGGCGGCAGCCATCGCCCCCATGGCGACCACCACGGCCAGCGCGATCAGCAAGGGGGGCCAGAGGCCGAAGCGCGAGGCCCAGCGCACGAAGGGCGTGAGGCCTTCGCGGCCCTGCACCTGCCCCGCCAGCGTGCCGCGGGTGAACGGCGCCAGCTGTGCCTGCACCACGCCGCGGTGATCGATGATGGCGGTGGCGCCGGTGTTGGTGGACCGCAGCATGGGCCGCTGCAGCTCCATCGTGCGCATGCGCGAGATATGCAGGTGCTGCGCGATGGCGATGGTGTCGCCGAACCAGCCGATGTTGCTGACGTTGGCGAACACGGTGGGCGCCGCGCCCTCCCCGGCCGCGAACCGCCGGGCCAGTTCTTCGCCGAACAGGTCTTCGTAGCAGATGTTGGGCGCCACCCGCTCCCCGCGCACGCCGAACGAAGGCGCCACCAGCGGGCCGCGGTTGAAGTCGCCCAGCGGGATGTTCATCATCTCGGTGAACCAGCGGAAACCGGTGGGAATGAACTCGCCGAAAGGCACCAGGTGGTGCTTGTCGTAGCGGTAGAAGCGCTGCTCGCTGGCGCCCGACTCGGCCGACAGGCCGGCCACCGAGTTGGTGTAGCCCTCCTCGAAGCTGCCCAAAGGCAGACCGATGAGCGCCGCGCGTTGGGTTCCCGGGGCGATGAAGGGCAACGTGAAGGCTTGCCAGGCCTCGGGGCCCAGCTGCGCGGGCAGCAGCGGAATCGCGGTTTCGGGCGCGATCACCAGGTCGCCCGGCGCGGCCTGCAGCGCCTGCGCCAACCATTCGAGCGCCTCGGGCATCTTGTCGGCCGCGAACTTGTCGTCCTGCGCCACGTTGGTCTGGATCAGCGTGACCGCCAACTGGCCGCTGGGGCGGCTGAAGTCGCGGCCAGCCAGCGGGGCCAGCAGCAGGATGGCCGCCACGGCGGCCAAAGCGCCAGCGCGGGCCAGGGCCGCGCGGCGCCGCCCCGCAGCGGATGGCGCGCCGTGACCGGCAGCAGGCGGCGCCAGCGCGAAAGCCGCCAGCGACGCCAGCACTGCCGCCACCGCCCCGATGCCGTACACGCCGATCCACGGCGCCAGCCCCGCCAGCGGGCCGTCCACCTGCGCGTAACCGGTGGCCAGCCACGGAAAGCCGGTGAACAGCACGCCGCGCGCCAGCTCGGCCAGCAGCCACAGCGCAGCGAACAGCAGCGCATCGGGCAGCGGCCGGCCGCGGCGCAGGCGGGCGAAGACGCCCAGCGCCAGCGCCAGGTACAGCGACAGACCGCCCGACAGCGCCAGCACCGCCGCCACCGCCAGCGCCGCCGGCAGGCCGCCGTACACATGCAGGCTGATGTAGATCCACCAGGTGCCGGCCGCCAGCCAGCCGGTGCCGAAGCCCCAGCCCGCCAGCGCGGCCCGGCCGGGCGACAGGCGCTGCGCGGCGCCGACCAGCACGGCCAGCAGCAGCAGGCCGGCCCACCAGGCGCCGGTGTGCACGAAGGGCAGGCTGAACAGCGCGCCGGCCGCCAGGGCGGCCAGCAAGAGGCCCAGGCCGGCGCCCGGCAGGCGCGCGCGCATCGTGCCGGCGCCTGCGCGGGGCGGCGTCTCGTACTGCGGCTGGCTCACGTCAGCGGGTCACGTCAGCGCGGGGTGGCGGCGTCGGGCGCGCGCGTCACCTTGAACCAGCGCACGGCGCCGCCGCGCGTGAGCATCACCTCAAAGCGCAGGCCGCCCACTTCCACGGCTTCGCCGCGGCGGGGCACGCGGCCCAGCTCATGCGCCACCAGGCCGCCGATGGTGTCGAACTCGTCGTCGGGCAGGGTGACGGCAAAAGCCTCGTTGACCTGGCCGATCTCGACGTCGCCGGCCACGCGCTGGGCGCCGTCGGCCAGGGTGTAGATGCCGGATTCGGCGTCTTCCTCGTCGAATTCGTCCTCGATCTCGCCGACGATTTCTTCCAGCACGTCTTCAATCGTCAGCAGCCCGGCCACGTTGCCGAATTCGTCGATGACGATGGCCAGGTGGTTGCGGTTGCTGCGGAAGTCGCGCAGCAGGTCGTTCAGGCCCTTGCTCTCGGGCACGAAGACCGGCGGGCGCAGCAGCGTGCGCAAGTTCAGCTCGGGCGCCCGCTGCAGCTTGAGCAGGTCCTTGGCCAGCAGGATGCCGATGATGTTGTCGCGCTCGCCCTCGTACACCGGAAAGCGCGAGTGGCCGGTGGTGATCACCTGACCCAGCAGGTCGTCGTAGTCGGCGTCGATGTCCAGGCGGTCGATGTGGGGCGCGGCCACCATCACGTCGCCCGCGCTCATGTCGGCCATGCGGATCACGCCCTCGAGCATGCCGCGGCTTTGCGGGTCGATGAGTTCGCGCTGTTCGGCGTCCGCCAGCGATTCGATCAGTTCGGCCTTGGAATCAGGCCCCGGCGAGATGAACTCGACGAGCCGATCGAACAGGCTGCGGCGCTCTTGCGCGTCGCGGTCTACCGGTTTGTGCACGGGTGCAGGATACCGCAAGGAACAATCGCACACGGGTGTGAATCGTGCTTGACACACCCGCCCACTTGCAGGACAGTCGCCCGCCCCCATCTAAGGCGGTTGTCGTACCTCAGCCTCCCGAGCACCTGCCATGTCACAAGGTTTGATCCCCGCCACCATCCTCACCGGCTTTCTCGGCAGCGGCAAGACCACGCTGCTCAAGCGCGTGCTGACCGAAGCCCACGGCCAGAAGATCGCCGTGATCGAGAACGAGTTCGGTGAAGAAAACATCGACAACGACATCCTGGTGTCGAACGAGGGTGAGCAGATCATCCAGATGAACAACGGCTGCGTCTGCTGCACGATCCGCGAGGACCTGCGCTCCACGTTGTCCGACCTGGCCGAAAAGCGCCGCAAGGGCGAGCTGCAGTTCGACCGCGTGGTGATCGAGACCACCGGCTTGGCCGACCCCGGCCCGGTGGCGCAGACCTTCTTCATGGACGACGAGGTGGCCGAGAGCTACCTGCTCGATTCGGTGCTGACGCTGGTGGATGCCAAGCATGCCGACCAGCAGCTGAACGACCGCCAGGAAGCGCGCCGCCAGATCGGCTTTGCCGACCAGATCTTCATCAGCAAGACCGACCTGGTGGACGAAGCATCGGCCGACGCGCTGGCCCACCGCATCAAGCACATGAACCCGCGGGCGCCGCAAAGCCGCGTGCACTTCGGCGAGGTGGCGCTCGACAAGATCTTCGATCTCAAGGGCTTCAACCTCAACACCAAGCTCGAGATCGATCCCGATTTCCTGTCGGCGGACGATGGTCACGACCACCATCATCACGACCACGACCACGACCATGAGCACGGCGAGCACTGCGACCACCCGCACCACCATGCCCATGACGATGACGTGAAGTCGTTCGTGTTCCGCTCCGACCGTGCATTCAGCCCGACCAAGCTCGAGGATTTCCTCGGCTCCATCGTGCAGGTGTACGGCCCGAAGCTGCTGCGGTACAAGGGCGTGCTGTTCATGAAGGGCAGCGACCGCAAGGTGATCTTCCAGGGCGTGCACCAGCTGATGGGCAGCGACCTGGGGCCCAAGTGGACGCCCGGTGAAAAGCGCCAGAACAAGATGGTTTTCATCGGCATCGACCTGCCGCGGGAGATCCTCGAACAAGGCCTGTCGCAGTGCCTCGTGTGATGCGAGATTGACCCCCCGGGGCGTGGCTACAATCCGCGCGCCCCGAGGAGGCGGTCCCCGCACACCTCGGCCTGCAGCGGATATACAAATACCGTGAAGAGGAGTGCGAAGTGAGCAAGACACCGGCCAAGAGCGAGCGCCCAACAGCCTCCGCCAAGCCCGCCACCCGGGCCAGCGCCAAGGCCGCCGCTGCGGCGCCCGTGGCTGCCCCGCTGCCCAACGACAGCGCCAGCCGCTTCGCCGACCGCTTCGCACCCGCCAAGCCGCCCGCGAGAACGTATTCAGATCAGGACATGGACACCGTCAAAGCCCCCGTGAAGCACGACCCCAAGCTGGCCAATGCCTGGAAGAACAAGAGCGGCCGCGAGCTGACCGAAGCCGAATTGCTCGCGATGCCCGACGACGAGTACATGAACGACAAGCAGCTGGAGTTCTTCCGCGCCCGCCTGACGGGCCTGAAGGACGACCTGCTGAGCAACGCCGGTGAAACCACCGAGCACCTGCGCGAAGACACCTCCATCGTGCCCGACCCGGCCGACCGTGCCACCATCGAGGAAGAGCACGCCCTGGAGCTGCGCACCCGCGACCGTGAGCGCAAGCTGCTCAAGAAGATCTCGCAGTCGCTGTCGCGCATCGACAGCGGCGAATACGGTTTCTGCGACGAGACGGGCGAGCCCATCGGCCTGGGCCGGCTGCTGGCCCGCCCGACGGCCACGCTGTCGCTCGAGGCGCAGCAGCGCCGCGAGATGAAGCAGAAGATGTTCGGCGACTGACCGAACGCAGGACAGGATTCATGGCGGACCCGAAGGACCAGAGCTTCTTCCGCAAGGTGGTCCGCTTCGTGGCCAACCCGGCCACCGACTGGTCCGAGCTCCATTCCCGTCAGCCGGAGGACGGCGCGCTTGAACTCGAGCGCTCCGAACTCAAGGCGATGGTCGAGCGCAAGCGGCGCAACGACTTCGTGCGCAAGCGCGAGTTCGACATGCTGCGCAAGCTGCGGCGCGAGGGGCTGTCGCCCGAGCAGCTGGCGGCGCTGGGCGGCTCCTCGCGGCTGGACGACACCGACGCACGCGTGTCCGAGCAGCAGTCGGCCACCGCCGCCACGCGCCCGGAAGGCGGCGTGAAGGCCAAGATCGACGAGATCGAGCAGCAGATGGTGGGCAGCACCCGCCAGCAGCCGCCCGCCCGGCCCAGCCCGGGCGCCGACACCCGCGCCGGCGCGCTGGCAGCCCGCACCACCATGCCCGCCGCCTTCGAGGTGACGCCGGCCATGCCCCGCAGCGCCAGCGGCCACCCGCCGCCGCTGGACCTGCAGCTGCCGCGCCTGGACACCGAGCGGCCGGCCAATGCGCCCAGCCACGCGGTGATGGCGCCGGGCCTGCCGCCGCTGTCGGCCGCCACGCCGGTGGCCGCCGACTGGCCGCCCCGCACGCCG
Organism: uncultured Aquincola sp.; assembly: GCF_964001545.1. NCBI lineage: Bacteria > Pseudomonadati > Pseudomonadota > Betaproteobacteria > Burkholderiales > Sphaerotilaceae > Aquincola > uncultured Aquincola sp. The sequence continues at coordinate 9,081 of NZ_CAXFDV010000255.1, read as the reverse complement.
GGCAAGCTCACCACCGCATCGGGCATGCCCACCGGCCCGGGCGCGCCGGGCGCCGGCCGCCCCACGGCCGCCGGCCCGCAGACCGACTTCGGCGGCGCGTTTGCGGTGGAAGTGAGCGAGGCGGTGCACGACCCCGAGCTGGACGAAGCCGTCATCGCGTTTGCCAATGCCGACTTCGGCCAGTGCGAAGACGCGCTGTCGCAGCTCACCGGCGCGCAAGGCAGCCGGCTGGACCACGGCGAAACCTGGCTGGTGCTGTTCGACCTGTACCGCGCCACCGGCCAGCAGAACAAGTTCGAGCAGCGCGCGGTGGAATACGCCCAGCGCTTCGGCTGGTCGGCGCCGCAGTGGTTCTCGATGCCGCGCCAGGTGGCCGAAGCCGCCGCTGCCAACGACCGCCCGGCCACGCTGCGCAATGCCACCACTGCCGTCGGCTGGGCCAGCCCGGCCCTGCTGGACGCCGAGGCCGTGGTGCGCCTGCGCTCGCAGACCTTGCAGATGCCGCTGCCCTGGGTGTTCGACTGGGCGGCGCTGCAGCAGGTGGATGCCGAGGCGGCGGTGCTGCTGTCGGGCATGTTCCGCCAGTGGGCCGAAGAGCCGCTGGACATGCGCTGGCTGGCCGGCGAGCACCTGCTGGCGGTGCTGGCCGAGGCCGCGCCCACCGGCGTGCGCGACGCCGACCCCGCCTACTGGGTGGCGCGCATGGACGCGCTGCGCCTGGCCAACCGCGCCGACCAGTTCGACGAGGTGGCCATCGACTACTGCGTCACCTACGAGGTGTCGCCGCCTTCGTGGGAGCGGGTGCGCTGCAAGCTGCGTTTCAGCGGCGCGGGCCACAGCACCCAGGCGCCCGCCATGTCGCAGATCAGCGAGGTGTCGACCAGCTTCCTGGAGTCGGGCCTGCTGGACGACGCCCACGGCGTGCAGATGGCCACCGTGGAGCTGTCGGGCCAGCTGGTCAGCGACATCGGCCCCACGCTGCGCCTGCTCGATCAGCAGCTGGGCGCGGCTTCGCTGGTCACGGTGAACTGCAGCAAGCTGATCCGGGTCGACTTCATCGCCGCCGGCGACCTGCTGAACTGGGTGCTGGCCAAGCGCAGCGAAAACCGCGAAGTGGTGTTCGCCGACGCCCACCGCCTGGTGGCGCTGTTCTTTGGTGCGATGGGCATCAACGAACACGCCCGGGTGAAGGTGCGCAACAACTGAGCCGGTCAGCGACTAGGGCAGCTGCAGCAGGCGGCCCTTCAGGCGAGTCATGAGGTCCATGCGCTCATGCAGGATCGCGAGGATCAGGGCGGGCGCTGCTGGCCGGGCAAGGGAAAACAGGCAGTGCCTGCCTGCGGTGGCGAGCCGAAGGCCCGGCATCAGAGCGCTCAAGTCCTTGAAGACCCCTTCCCCGCGAGCCAGACGCTCCGCCGCTTCTTCGAGCTCGGCCACGTACCGGCGGCACTGCGCTCACCCCACGTCTTGGCGGTGTACCGGGTGATCTCCCGAAGGTCGGAAACAGCCCCTCGGCTGAGGACGTAAGAGCGAGTCACGCCACGCGGTCGGCTCTCAAGGTCTCTTCTGCGATCTCGGTGATGCTCTTGGTAGACACCTCACCACGTTGAGCCTCGGCCAAGCGCCGGTCGAGCAGTGCCTTGAGCTCGCCCAAGGCCTGCTCCTCACTCCCGGCCTGCGGGAAAAGTCGCTCCACCGCGTACGCCTTGATGGACTTGCCATGCAGGGCGGCCATGGCCTTCAGGGTCTGGTGCTGCTGTTCGGTGATGTCGATGGTGAGCCTGCTCATATGCACCCCTTGAATTGGAACCCACATTAGCACAAATGTGGGAACCGCCCGACGCCTGGCAGGTACAGTGGCGTCCCCTTCGACCCAGCGCCTTCGAGACTCCGCCGTACCCGGCGGCGCTGGCGCTTGAATGCCGACTCTTCACCGCCAGATGCCCCCCATGGACACACAAACCCCGGTGTTTCACGGCACCACCATCGTCAGCGTTCGGCGTGGCAACCAGGTTGCGCTGGGCGGCGACGGCCAGGTCACGCTTGGCAACATCGTCGTCAAATCCACCGCGCGCAAGGTGCGCAAGCTCTACCGCGACCAGGTGCTGGCCGGTTTTGCCGGCGCCACGGCCGATGCGTTCACGCTGTTCGAGCGCTTCGAGGCCAAGCTGGAAAAGCACCAGGGCCACCTGGTGCGCGCCGCCATCGAGCTGACCAAGGACTGGCGCACCGACCGCGTGCTGCGCCGGCTGGAAGCCATGCTGGCCGTGGCCGACCGCCAGGCCTCGCTGATCATCACCGGCAACGGCGACGTGCTGGAGCCCGAGAACGGCATCATCGCCATCGGCTCGGGCGGCGCCTATGCGCAGGCCGCGGCCAAGGCGCTGCTGGACCACACCGAAATGCCGCCGCACGACGTGGTCAAGCAGTCGCTGGTGATCGCCGGCGACCTGTGCATCTACACCAACCAGCGCCACACCATCGAGGTGCTCGAATGAGCATGACCCCGCAAGAGATCGTCTCCGAACTCGACCGCCACATCGTCGGCCAGGGCAATGCCAAGCGTGCCGTGGCCATCGCGCTGCGCAACCGCTGGCGCCGCCAGCAGGTGGACGAGAAGCTGCGCGCCGAGATCACGCCCAAGAACATCCTGATGATCGGCCCCACCGGCGTCGGCAAGACCGAGATCGCGCGCCGCCTGGCCAAGCTGGCCGACGCGCCCTTCATCAAGGTGGAGGCCACCAAGTTCACCGAGGTGGGCTACGTGGGCAAGGACGTGGACAGCATCATCCGCGACCTGGTGGACATGGCCGTCAAGCAGGAGCGTGAGCTGCAGGTGCGCCGCAAGCGCAGCGCCGCCGAAGACGCGGCCGAAGACCGCATCCTCGACATCCTGGTGCCGGTGGCGCGCACGCCGTCGGTGGGCTTCGACGCCACGCCGCCCGCCCCGCCGGCCGACAACACGGCCCGTCAGGTGATGCGCAAGCGCCTGCGCGAAGGCACGCTGGACGACAAGGAAATCGAGATCGACCTGGCCGAAGCCAAGCCGCAGCTCGAGATCATGGGCCCGCAAGGCATGGAAGAGATGGCCGAGCAGCTCAAGGGCCTGTTCTCGCAGATGGGCGCGGGCAAGCGCAAGACGCGCAAGGTCAAGATCGCCGAGGCGCGCAAGCTGCTGGTGGACGAAGAGGCCGCCAAGCTGGTGAACGAGGACGACATCAAGACTGCGGCGCTGCACAACGCCGAGCAGAACGGCATCGTCTTCATCGACGAGATCGACAAGGTGGCCTCGCGCAGCGAACACGGCGGCGCCGAGGTGTCGCGCCAGGGTGTGCAGCGCGACCTGCTGCCGCTGGTGGAAGGCACCACGGTGAACACCAAGTACGGCATGGTCAAGACCGACCACATCCTGTTCATCGCCTCGGGCGCCTTTCACCTGACCAAGCCCAGCGACCTGATTCCGGAGCTGCAGGGGCGCTTCCCGATCCGGGTGGAGCTGGGCTCGCTGTCGGTGGACGATTTCGAGTCCATCCTCACCAGCACCCACGCCAGCCTGGTCAAGCAGTACGAAGCGCTGCTGGCCACCGAAGGCGTGAAGCTGGACATCACCGCCGACGGCATCCGCCGGCTGGCGCAGATCGCCTACGACGTGAACGAGCGCACCGAGAACATCGGCGCGCGGCGCCTGTCCACGGTGATGGAACGGCTGCTGGACGAGGTGAGCTTCGACGCCCCCAACCGCAGCGGCCAGACGGTGACGCTGGACGCCGCGGCGGTGGACGGCAAGCTGTCGGAGCTGTCGAAGAACGAAGACCTGTCGCGCTACATCCTGTAGCGCTGGGGTTGGCGCTTACAGCGCCAACCTGTGGGACTGCATCGCCAGCAGGCCGTCGAAGATCAAGGACTCGACCAGCTCATGGTCGACGTCCAGGTCGGGCGCCACCTTCCAGCCGGCGCCGCCGGTCACCAGCACGATGGGCGTCTTGCCGGTGCGGGTGCGCAAGTGGCGGTGCATGCGCTCGATGGCGCCGGTGATGGCAAAGGTGCCGCCGCTGGTCAGCGCGTCGGACGTGTTGGTCGGAAAGTCGCGCACCTGGCCGGTGGGCACACGCAGGCCGGCGGTGCCGCTTTCCAGCGCGCGCAGCATGATGCCGTGGCCCGGCAGGATGATGCCGCCCAGGAACTGGCCGTCGGCCGTCAGTGCATCCACCGTCACGGCGGTGCCCATCATCACCACCAGCACCGGCCGCTGCGCCGCGCGTGCGCGCATGTGCCAGTGCGCGCCGATCAGCGAGGTCCAGCGGTCGGCGCCCAGCCGGCCCGGGTGGTCGTAGCCGTTGACCACGCCGCCCTCCTGCGCGCCAGGCACCACCCAGCGCGGCGTGAAGTCCCACAGCTCCAGCTGCTCCTCCACGCGGCGGCGTACCGCGTCGCCGGCCACGTTGCAGCCGAGCATGCTGCCGGGGTGCGGCAGCTTCGCCCAGGCGCCTTCGGCCAGTTCGTCGATGGTTTCAAGGAAGGCAGCCCCATGGTCCAGCAAGGCCGCGCCCGGTGTGGGCGATGCATACAACGCCCACTTCAAGCGGGTGTTGCCGATGTCGATGGCGAGGAAGCTCATGGCGCAAGGGGAACGAGGACGGGCGATTGTGCCGAATGGTCCCGCGCCGCAGCATCCGGCGACCCCAGGGCTTACGCGGGGGTGGGCTCGCCGGGCGTCTGGCTGTGTTGCAGGCGCCACATGCGGGCGTACACGCCATCCAGCGCCAGCAGCGCCGCATGCGGGCCGCGTTCCACCACCCGGCCCTGCTCCATCACCACGATCTCGTGCGCATCCACCACCGTGGACAGCCGGTGCGCGATCACCAGCGCCGTCTTGCCGCGGGCGGCGCTTTGCAGCTCGGCCTGGATGGCACGCTCATTGGCCGAATCCAGTGCCGAGGTGGCTTCGTCGAAGATGAGGATGGGCGGGTTCTTCAGCAGCGTGCGGGCGATGGCCACGCGCTGCTTTTCACCGCCCGAGAGCTTCAGGCCCCGCTCACCCACCATGGTGTCGTAGCCCTTGGGCGTGCTGGCGATGAAGTCGTGGATGTGGGCGGCGCGGGCGGCCGCCTCGATCTCGGCCTGCGATGACTCGGGCCGGCCATAGCCGATGTTGTAGGCCACGGTGTCGTTGAACAGCACCGTGTCCTGCGGCACGATGCCGATGGCCGCGCGCAGGCTGGCCTGTGTCACCGCGCGGATGTCCTGCCCGTCGATGGTGATGCGGCCGGCCCCCGGCGCCACGTCGTAGAAGCGGTACAGCAGCCGCGCCAGCGTGCTCTTGCCCGCGCCCGAGGGGCCCACCACCGCCACCGTCTTGCCGGGCGGTATCTCGAAACTCACCTCGTGCAGGATGGGCCGGCCCTGGGGGCCTTCATACGCAAAGCGCACCTGCTCGAAGCGCACCCGGCCTTCACTCACCTGCAGCGGCTGCGCGCCGGGCTGGTCGGCCACTTCGCGCTCACGCTCGAGCAGCACGAACATCTTGTCCAGGTCGGCCAGGCCCTGCTTGATCTCGCGGTAGATCACGCCCAGGAAGTTCAGCGGCACGTACAGCTGGATCATGAAGGCATTGACCATCACCAGGTCGCCCAGCGTCATGCGGCCGGCCACCACGCCCTCCGTCGCGCGCCACAGCATGGCAATCAGCGCGGCGGCGATGATGAGCTGCTGCCCGGTGTTCAGCAGCGACAGCGTGCGCTGGCTCTTGACCGCCGCGCGGCGCAGGTTGTTCAGGCTCTCGTCGTAGCGGCGGGCCTCGTACTGCTCGTTGTTGAAGTACTTGACCGTCTCGTAGTTCAGCAGCGAATCGATGGCCCGGCTGTGCGCCTTGGAGTCCAGCTCGTTGAGCTGCTTGCGGAACTGCGTGCGCCATTCGGTCACCGCCACGGTGAAGCCGATGTACACCAGCAGCGCGATCAGCGTGATGCCGGCGAACCAGGCATCGAACTTGACGCCCAGCAAGGTCAGCACCATCACCATCTCGATCAGCGTGGGCAGGATGCTGTAGAGCGAATACGAGAACAGCGACTGCACCGCCCGCGTGCCGCGCTCGATGTCGCGCGTCATGCCGCCGGTCTGGCGCTCGAGGTGAAAGCGCAGGCTCAGCGCATGCAGATGCTGGAACACCTGCAGCGCGATGCTGCGGGTGGTGCCTTCGGTGGCCTTGGCGAACACCAGTTCACGCAGTTCGGTGAACACCGAGGTGGACAGCCGCAGCAGCCCGTAGGCCACCAGCAGCCCCACCGGCACCACCAGCATGGCCTGCACCGAACCCGGCTGGATGGACAGCCGGTCGACCAGCTGCTTGAGCAGCAGCGGCACGCCGACGTTGGCCACCTTGGCCAGGATCAGGAAGGACAGCGCCAGCCCCACCCGCCAGCGGTAGCGCCACAGGTAGGGCAGCAGCCGGGCCAGCGTGCCCCAGTCGGAGCGGCGCTGGGCAGGATCGGCGGCGGCCGAAGGCGGCAGGTGGGACGAGCTGGCGGCGGCGCGCATCGTGTGAGAATTCTTTTTTGAAGCACAGAAGATCCCGATGATGCCCAACTCCGACCCGACCGGCGCAGCGCCGACCGAAGCGCCCCTGCAGCTGCCCACCGACAAGGAGCTGGTGCTGCGCGTGATTCCGATGCCGGCCGACGTCAATGGCAACGGCGACATCTTCGGCGGCTGGGTGATGGCCCAGGTCGACCTGGCCGGCGCCGTGCTGCCCGGCCGGCTGGCGCAGGGCCGGCTGGCGACCGTGGCGGTCAAGGAATTCGTCTTCAAGCAGCCGGTGCGCGTGGGGGACCTGCTGAGCTTTTACGCCGAGATCGTGCGCATCGGCCGCACCAGCATCACCGTGGACGTGGAGGTGTACGCGCAGCGCCTGCGGCCGACCGAGCAGGTGGTCAAGGTGACCGAAGCCACGCTGACCTACGTGGCCACCGACGCCAACGGCAACCCGCGTCCGGTGCCGCGGCCCGGCGAGGCCTGATCGCCGCAGCGGCATGTTCAAGTCCCTGCGGGTGCCGGAGCGCCTCTTCCGGCTGGCGATGTGGGTGGTGTCGCTGGCCTTCGCCGGGTTTCTGGTGGGGCTGGGCGGCAACCTGGTGGCCGACCTGCCCAAGGTCGAGAACCGGCTCAGCGCCGAAGACTTCGTGGCCGACCGCGCGGCGCTGCAGCGCCTGCGCACCGAGCGCCAGACGCTGCAGCGCCGCGAGACCGAGCTGCAGGAGCAGCACGACCAGGCCCGGCTGGCGTTGCAGGCCGCTGGCAATGCCTACCAGTCGGCCCGCTCGGCCTATGGCAACTGGCTGGCCACCCGCACCGCCACCACCGACCCGCAGCAAGACCCGCAGGTCATCCAGCGCACCCGCGAGCAGGACACGCTGAAGGCCCGCGAGCGCGAAGCCCAGGCCCGCGTCGAATCGCTGGACCAGCAGCAGCTCGACCAGCGCCAGGCGCTGCAGGCCAGCCAGCGCACCGAAGCCGGCCTGCTGGCCGATGCGCAGGTGGCCTACGAGCGCGCATGGCGGGCGCAGGAGCTGCGGGTGTTCGGCCTGCGGCTGGCGCTCACGCTGCCGCTGCTGGTGGTTGCCGGCTGGCTGCTGGCCCGCCATCGCCGCAGCGACTACTGGCCGCTGATGCGCGGCTTCGTGCTGTTCGCGGCCTTCACCTTCTTCTTCGAGCTGGTGCCCTACCTGCCCAGCTACGGCAGCTATGTGCGCTATGGCGTGGGCGTGCTGCTCACCGGCCTGGCGGGCCACTATGGCGTCAAGGCGATGCGCCGCTACCTGGCGCGCCGCGCGCAAGTGGAACAACAAAGCGAGCAGCAGCGCCGCCAGGCCCTGGGCACCGAAGCCGCCCTCAAGCGCCTGGCCGGCGGCGTGTGCCCGGCCTGCGAACGCGCGGTGCTGACCACCGGCGACGTGCCGGCCGACTTCTGCGTGCACTGCGGCCTGGGCCTGTTCGACCACTGCGGCCACTGCAGCACGCGCAAGAACGCGTTTTTCCACTACTGCCCGAAGTGCGGCACGCGGGCCGAGGGCGGCAGCCTGCCGCCGGCCCTGCCCGCTACCTCGGGGGCCTGAGCCGCGCCGTCAGACCACCGGCGCCGGCTCCGCCGTCTGGGCCAGCACGTCCAGAAAGTCCTGGCGCCAGGCATGCACGTCGTACTCGCGGATGCGCTGGAGCAGCACCGTGTGGCGTTCACGCCGCTCGGCCAGCGGCATCTGCAGCGCGCGCTGGATGGTCTGGGCCGTCGCCGGGATGTCGTACGGGTTGACCAGCAGCGCCTCGCGCATCTGCTCGGCGGCGCCGGCAAAGCGCGACAGCACCAGCACGCCGGGGTCTTCTTCGTCCTGCATGGCTACGTATTCCTTGGCCACCAGGTTCATGCCGTCGCGCAGCGGCGTCACCAGCGCCACCTTGGCGGCGCGGTACAGGCCCGGCAGCCGCTTGCGGGCCCAGGTGCGGTGCATGTAGCGGATGGGCATCCAGTCCAGCTCGCCGTAGGCGCCGTTGATCTCGCCGGCCAGGCTTTCCAGCTCGTGGCGGATGTCGGCATAAGCGTCCACGCTTTCGCGGGTGGGCGAGGCCACCTGGATCAGCGTCGCGCTGTTGCGGGTTTCGGGGTAGTTGGCCAGCAGCTCGCGGAAGGCGCGCAGCCGCCGCGGCAGGCCCTTGGAATAGTCAAGCCGGTCGATGCCCACCAGCAGCCGCCGGTGCGCGTACTGCTGCTTGAGCGTGGTCTCGGTCTCGCGCGACTCGGCCGACTCGGCCAAGCTCTGGAACTCGTCCACGTCGATGCCGATGGGAAAGGCCTGCGCCCGCATCGTGCGGCCATAGGCGCTGAAGCGGCCATCTGGCAGCCGCTCGGCATGCGCCTCGCCCACCAGGAAGCGGGCGAAGTGGTCGGCGTCCTCGTTCGTCTGCAGACCCACCAGGTCGTAGGCGAAAAAGGAGCGCATCAGCCACTCATGCCCCGGGATGGCGGCCAGGATGGGCGGCGGCGGCAGCGGGATGTGCAGGAAGAAGCCGATGCGCTGGCGGCAGCCCAGC
>NZ_CAXFDV010000254.1:0-4136 GCF_964001545.1 uncultured Aquincola sp. | reverse complement strand
TGAACAACACCAAGGTGCGCCTGCCCGGCTACCTGGTGCCGCTGGAACAGGCCGAGAGCGGCCAGGTCAGCGAGTTCCTGCTGGTGCCCTACTTCGGCGCCTGCATCCACACGCCGCCGCCGCCCGCCAATCAGATCGTGCACGTGCTTCCGCAAAAGCCGGCCAAGTTCAAGGCGATGGACGCGGTGTGGGTCAGCGGCACGCTGCAGGTCAGCCGCAATGCCTCGTCCATGGGCACCAGCGGCTACCGGCTGGAAGCGGTGACGGTGGAGCGCTACAAGCCCGATTGATCAGTGGGCACAGGTGCGGTTCTTGCCGGCGTGCTTGGCCTCGTACAAGGCTTCGTCGGCACGTTCCAGCGCCACCTCGATGCGCTCGCCCGGCCGGTAGGCGGTGACGCCGGCCGAGAAGGTGACGAACACGTCCTGGCCGTCGTGCATGAACAGGCTGGCCGTGAGCTGGCGCTGCAGCCGCGTGAGCACCTGCTGCGCTTCGGCCACTTCGGTGTCGGGCAGCAGCACCACGAATTCTTCGCCGCCGAAGCGGGCCACATGGTCCACCGGCCGCAGCGCCTGCTGCACCAGCCGGGCCAGTGATTTCAACGCCTCGTCGCCGGCTGCATGGCCCAGCGTGTCGTTGAGCTTCTTGAAGTTGTCGATGTCGATCAGCCCCACCGCCAGCGGCCGGCCATCGCGCTCCAGCCGCGCCCGCTCGGTGTCGAAGGCCTGCATCAGGCCGCGCCGGTTGGCCACCTGGGTGAGCGCATCGGTGGCCACTTCGTCGGACAGCCGGCGCAGCTCGCCTTCCAGCTCGCGCACGCGCGATTCCAGCTCGCTGGCGCGTGCATGTTCTTCGCCCAGTTGCTGGCGGGCCCGGCCCACGCGCTGCTGCACGGCGCGGCTTTCCTGCACCATCGCGTCGACCACGCCGGCCAGCGCGTCGAGCGAGCTGGCTTCGTTGATGGTGGCGGCATAACGGCCCAGGTTGTCGCTGAAGCGGCCGGTCTCGTCGCCCAGTTCACCCACCTGCTGCAGCAGGCTGTGGATCAAGGACTTGAGCGCCACCCGCGCGCGGTCGCGCTCGCCGCGCAGGGCCTGCTGCTGCGCGCGCGTGCGGGCCAGCAGCTCACCCGCGGCCCGCACGCCGCGCACGCTGAACGCGTTGCCGTCGGCATCGGCCTCGTCGGCCTGCAGCCGGGCGCGCAGCGCCTCGGCCTGGCCCTGGGCCCAGCTGCCCTCTTCGGCCAGCTCGGTGAGGCCGGCGGTGAGTTCCAGGCACAGCGCGCCCACCTGTTCCAGCAGGTGGTGGCGGTGGGCAAACAGCCGCCGCGCCCGCTCGCACACCTGGTGCACCGCCTGCGCCAGCGCCGGCGTGGCGCCTTCGGCCGCCAAGCGGTCGGCCAGCTGGCCCAGCTCGGCCGCCAGTTCGGCGGCGCTGGCCACGCTGGGCGGCAGCGCGGCGGCCACCGTGCCGTGCAGGCTGGCGGTGAGCTGGGGCCAGTGCTGCTCTTCCACGGGCGGGCAGGGGGCGGCGGTGGGTGTGGCCACCAGCGCCGGCACCGCGTCGGACGTGTCAGCCGCCGGCAGGTGCGCCGCGCTCACGGCCTCTGGCGCGGCCGGGGTGTCGGCGCTGGCCGCAGCATCGGCGGGCGGCTGGGCCGGCGCTCGGGCCGCCGACGACGGCGGGTCGGCCATCGGCAGGTCGGGTGCCCCGGCGCGGTCGGCGGCGGCCTCGTCGGCCAGCGGGTCGTCGCTCGGCATGGCCAGCTCGTCCGGCACGGTGTCGCTGTCCCAGCTGGCCATCAGCTGGCGCAGCCGCTGCTGCAGCCGCGACACGTCGCCACGGCTGCCGTCCAGCACACGCTGCAGGCTGTCTTTCTTGCGGGCGGCGGTCCACTGGCGGCCGCCGCGCTCCACGCCGCGCACGATGCGCTCGATCATCGCGGCCCAGGCCTGGCCCGCGGCGCCGGCCTGCGAAGCGCTGCGGTCCAGCGTGCGCGCCAGCTCGTCCCACTGGCCCTGCATCAGGCTGCGCACCAGCTCGGCACGGGTCTCGGCGTCGTCGCTGGCGCGGGCGGCCAGCTTGTCCAGCAGCGGCCGTGCACGTTCGGGCAGTGCAGCGGCTGGCTGGCCCAGCTCTTCGGCCCAGGCACGGGCGTAGTTCTCGGGGGTGGGTTCCTGCTGCGTCAAGGCCAGGCGCCGCAGCGCGCCCTTGGCAATCTGCGCCGGCGTGGGGGCAGCCGTCATCGTGTCAGAGGCAAGTCGATCAGGCGTGTGAGGTCAAAGCCGGCCGCCGCCGATCACGCGGGAAGGCTCGTTGCCATCGGTCAGCGCAGGGGCGATCCAGGGCGCCTTGCGCGGCAGCACCGTGTTCTGCAGCCACTTCTCGATGTCGTCGGGCGGAATCGGCCGGCTGAACAAAAAGCCCTGCATCACCCCGCAGCCCAGCCGGTGCAGCACCTCCATCTGGCGCAGGCTTTCCACGCCTTCGGCGATCACGCGCAAGCCCAGCGAGCGGGCCAGCGCGATGATGGCCGTGACCACCGCCGAACTTTGCGGCGTGATGCCCAGGTCGCGCACGAAGCTGCGGTCGATCTTCAGCTCGGAAATGGGCAGCGTGGTGAGGTAGGCCAGCGACGAATAACCGGTGCCGAAGTCGTCGATCGAGATCTCGACGCCGATCTCGTTGAGCCGGTGCAGCGACGGGATCACGTTCTGCAGGTCCTTCATCAGGCCCGTCTCGGTGATCTCGAGCTGGATGGCGCGGTGCGGCACGCCGTAGGTGCCCACCGACTGGTGGATGTGCTCGACCAGGTCGGAGCGCTCGAACAGCCGGTTGGGCAGGTTCACCGCGATGGAATCGGAAAAACCGAAGCTCACCGACCAGCTCTTGGCCTGGCGTGCGGCTTCGCGGATGGCCCATTCACTCAGCGGCACGATCAGCCCGGTTTCTTCGGCCAGCGGAATGAACTCGGCCGGCGGCACCAGCGTGTTGCCGCGTTGCCAGCGCATCAGCGCCTCGGCGCCCACCATGCGGGCGGCGCGCACGTCCACCTTGGGCTGGTAATGCAGCACCAGCTCGTTGCGTTCGATGGCCTTGTGCAGCGCGCTTTCCAGCTCCAGCTTCTCGCGGCCACGGCCCGCCAGCTGCGGGCTGTAGACCGACGCCGCATTGCGCCCCTGCGACTTGACGGCGTACATCGCCACGTCGGAGTTGCGCAGCAGGTCGGCCACCGCTGCGCCATCGCGCGGAAACAGCGCAATGCCCACCGACGCGGTGACGAAGCATTCCTGCCCGGCCACGAAGATGGGCTCGCGCATGGCTTCCAGCACGCGGGCGGCCACGCGCTCGGCATCGCGCTCGTCGGCCACCTCGGGCAGCAGCGCCACGAATTCGTCGCCGCCCAGCCGGCCCACCGCTTCCAGCGTGCGGTGCGAGCGCGAGCCTACGGCTTCCAGCGCGCCTTCCATCACCTGGTCGCAGTGGCGCACGCAGGCGCGCAGGCGGCGGGCCACCTCCACCAGCAGGTCGTCGCCGGCGGCATGGCCCAAGGTGTCGTTGATGATCTTGAAGCGGTCGAGGTCGATCAGCAGCAGCGCGGCCTGGTGGTTCAGGCGGCGCGCATGTTCCAGCGCCCGCTCGGTGCGCCAGATCAGCTGCCGGCGGTTGGGCAGCAGCGTGAGCGCATCGAAGTTGGCCAGGTGCCGGATCTTGTCCTCGGCGATGCGCCGGTCGGTCACGTCCTGCACGATGCCGGTGTAGCCGGCGCTCTGGCCATGCTCGTTGAACTCGGGCTCGGCCTCGACGTGGATGATGCGCTGGCGGCCATCGAGCAGGTTCACCGGCACGTCGGTGGCCAGCACCGAGCTGTGGGCCAGCACCTCGTGCAGCATGCGCAGCAGACCGCGGCGGTCCGACGGCGGCACCATGCGCAGCAGCGGCCGCAGGCCCAGCCGCTCGCTCGGGCTGCGGCCGAACACGCGCAGGCCCTCGGGCGAGATCACCAGCCCGCCATGGGCGGCGGTGTTGGCGCGCCGCCAGTCGAAGCTGCCCATGCGCGCCAGGTCTTGCGCGCGCGCCAGCCGGCTCTTGCTGCGCTCCAGCTCCACCCGCGTGCGCGAGGCGCGCAGCAGGTA
>NZ_CAXFDV010000253.1:0-9888 GCF_964001545.1 uncultured Aquincola sp. | reverse complement strand
CGGCGGCGTGTCGCCGGCCAGCCAGCGCGCCCCCGGCCCGTGAGCGGCGGCAGCGTCCTGCGGGTTGTACAGCGCGCAGGTCTTGAGCGACAGGCAACCGCAGCCGATGCAGCCCGCCAACTGGTTGCGCAGCCGCTGCAGCGTGGCAATGCGTTCGTCCAGCAGCGGCTGCCAGGCCCCGGCCAGCCGCTGCCAGTCTGCCTTGGTGGGCGTTCGGCCATCGGGCAGGCCGGCCAGCGCCTGGCGGATCTGCGCCAGCTCCAGCCCCACCGCCTGCGCCGCGCGGATGAAGGCCACGCGCCGCAGCACATGCCGCGGGTACTGCCGGTGGCCGCCGGCACTGCGCCCGCCGGCGATCAGGCCCTGCGCCTCATAGAAACGCAGCGCGCTGGCGGCGATGCCGGCGCGGCGTGACAGCTCGCCGATGGACAGCCAGTGCGTGCTGTCCTGGGGTGTGGTAGTGCGGCCCATGCCCGGTGCTCCCGCGGATGCTTGACTTGAAGTTCACTTGAACTTGCATGGTAGGCGCCTTCACCACTCCTGCCCATGCACCATGGACACTGCCGCCGCCCACCGCACCTTGAACCGTCTGCTCGATGCCGGCCTCGACCGGGCGCCCGAGTACGGCCCTGGCTTCAGCACCCACCTGCCGATGGCGCTGCAGGCCCTGCATGCGCTGGGCGCATCGGCGCAGCGGCTGGAGGACTTTGCGCAGCAGCATGTCGCCGAACTGCAGGCCCGCCCGGCCCCCGCGCCGGCGGCCGATGCGCGGACCTGGCGCGCGCTGCGCGGCCAGGCCCAGGTCTTCGAGCCGTTGCAGGCCCTGTTTGCGCAACGCTTGCAGGACGAGGAGCCGGATGCGGTGCTGGCGGACGCCGTGCCTGCGCTGCTGGACGGTGTGGCTGCCGGCGCCTTTCATGGCTTGATCCGCACCGCGCATGCGGTGGCGGCGCGGCATGAGGGTGAGCTGGCCATGGGCCTGGGCTACTGGGCGGCGCGCCATGCGCCGCTGCTTCAGGCGCCGGAAGCGGTGGACGCCGATCTGCCACTGCAGGCGTGGCTGGACCAGGTGCGCGCGCTGCGCCGGCCGGCCGGCGCCGATGCCGATGCCGATGCGGGGTCGATCGGCGGGCGCATGCAGGCCTGGGCGCGCACCGAAGACTTTGCCCATGTGGCGCCGCGCCTGGCGCTGCAGCCCGACACGCTGGACCTGTTGGCGCGCACGGCTGCCGGCCTGTACGCCGCCACCGAAGACTTCACCGTGCTGCACATGGTGACCGCCTGCCAGGCCATGCGGCAACTGGCGCCCTGGTGGGGCGACGAGACGGCCGCGCTGCGGCACTTCAGCATCGCTGCGGCGGCGGCGCTGCGGGCCAGCGACGTGCCGGCTGAGGGGCCGACTGACCAGCCGCCGGTGCCCGCCAGCGACCTGGCCTGGCCGGAGATCGTGCGTCGCGCCATCGCCAGCGACGATGAGCACGTCGTCAAGCTGGTGCAGGCCTGCCGCCTGCACGAGGCCGCGACCCGGGCGCCGGAGTTCCGCCAGGCCGCAGCGCGGGCCGTGGGCGGGTGAGGTGCAGGCGTGGCCTCAGGCCGGCGGCGGCACCGCAGCCGCCGCCTTGGCGGCCAGCGCCTCGCGGATCTTCTTGAGCCGTTCCTTCGGGTCTTCCTTGTTCGACGACTCGTGCAGCTTCATCTCGGCGATGAAGCGGCTGGGAATGCCCTGGATGGTCTCGCGGCCCTTCTTGCGTCGGCGCAGCGTGCTCACCGCCAGCGTGGTGCGGGCGCGGGTGATGCCCACGTACATCAGCCGGCGTTCTTCTTCCAGGCGGTCGGGCGTCATCTCCTCGGTGTCGCTGCGAAAGGGCAGCAGCCCTTCGTTGACGCCGACCAGCACCACATGCGGCCACTCCAGGCCCTTGGACGCATGCAGCGTCGACAGCGTGACCACGTCCTGCTCTTCGCCGCGCTCGGCCAGGCTGATGATCACGCTGATGGTCTGCGCCACCTCCAGCACGCTCTTGCGCTCGCTCTCGAAGGTGCCGCCGTCCTGCGTGATCTCGCCGCCGCAGCGCTTGGCGATCCAGTCGATGAAGTCCATCACGTTGGACCAGCGCGAGGCGGCGAGCTTTTCGCTCTCTTCGCTGTCGTACAGGTGCTGCTCGTAGCCGATGTCCTTCAGCCAGCCCAGCAGCAGCGTCTTGGCGTCTTCGCCGCCGGTGGTGTGGCGGGCCTTGTGCTCGAAGTCGTTGATATACCTGCCGAACTCATGCAGGCTGCCGATGGCCTTGGCATTGAGCGACACGCCCAGGCTCTCGGCGAACAGCGCCTCGAACAGGCTCAGCTTCCACTTGCCCGCGAACTCGCCCAGCTTGCCCAGCGTCTGGTGGCCGATGCCGCGCTTGGGCGTGGTCACCGCGCGCAGGAAGGCCGGGTCGTCGTCCTGGTTGACCAGCAGCCGCAGCCAGGCGCACAGGTCCTTGATCTCGGCGCGGTCGAAGAAGCTCTGGCCGCCCGACACCTTGTACGGGATCTGCGCCGCGCGCAGCTTCTGTTCGAACACACGGGCCTGGTGGTTGGCCCGGTACAGCACCGCGAAATCGCTGAACTTCACCTGCCCGCCCTGTGCGCGCAGCGCCTGGATGCGCGAGACGGCGCGCTCGGCCTCGTGCTCCTCGCCGTCGCACTCCATCAGGTGCACCGGCTCGCCATCGCCGAAGTCGCTCCACAGCTTCTTCTCGAACAGCTTGGGGTTGCCGGCGATCACGTTGTTGGCCGCGCGCAGGATGGCGCCGGTGGAGCGGTAGTTCTGCTCCAGCGGAATGACCTTGAGCTTGGGAAAGTCCTGCGGCAACCGGCGCAGGTTGTCGATGGTGGCGCCGCGCCAGCCGTAGATGCTCTGGTCGTCGTCGCCCACCGCGGTGAAGCGGCCGGCCAGGCGGTCGTCGGGGTGGCTGACCAGGGCCTTCAGCAGCTCGTACTGCACGGCATTGGTGTCCTGGTATTCGTCCACCAGCACATGCCGAAAGCGGCCCTGCCAGTCGGCGCGGGCTTCTTCGTCGGTGTTCAGCAGCTTCAGCGGCAGGCTGATCAGGTCGTCGAAGTCCACCGCCTGGTAGGCGGACAGGCGCTCCTCGTACAGCTTCATCACCCGGGCGGCCACCTGCTCGTCGGCGTCCTTGGCGGCGGCCAGCGCGCTGTCGCTGTTCAGGCCCTGGTTCTTCCACAGGCTGATGGTCCACTGCCAGCGGCGGGCGGTGGCGGCGTCGGTGGTGCCGCCGGCATCACGCAGCACGCCCAGCACGTCGTCGCTGTCCAGGATGGAGAACTGCTCCTTCAGGCCCAGCCGGGTGCCGCTTTCACGCAGCATGCGCACCCCCAGCGAGTGGAAGGTGCTCACCACCAGGTCCTTCGCGGCACGAGGCCCCACCAGCGACTTGGCCCGCTCGCGCATCTCCTGCGAAGCCTTGTTGGTGAAGGTGATGGCCGCGATCTGCTTGGGCTCCAGCCCGGCCTGCAGCAGCCGCGCGATCTTGTGGGTGATGACGCGGGTCTTGCCCGAGCCGGCGCCGGCCAGCACGAGGCAGGGACCGTCGAGGTGATAAACCGCCTCGAGCTGGGCGGGGTTGAGGGTGTCTGCCATGGGAGGCGGCGATCATACGGGCGCTGCTATAGTCGCCGCCCATGTTCATGCCGCGCAAACTCACGACGAGGTCGAACGACCGGGGAGCCTGGCCCTGGCGTCGCCAGCCTGCTTCCGTCTAGTTTGCAACGGGCGGGCTGATTGTCACGCCGCCTTCGGGCCGGCTGAGCACAGCGCCCGCACCGCCACCGCTTCCCCGCAATTCCGACTGTCGACCCCGGCCGCGCCATGCCTGCGCCGGGGACCGGAGGGCTGAACACATGATCACCGAACTCGAATTCAAGAGCCTGGCCTCGCAGGGCTACAACCGCATTCCGCTGATCGCCGAGGCGTTCGCGGACCTCGAAACCCCGCTGTCGCTGTACCTCAAGCTGGCCGGCGGCCAGCCCTACAGCTTCCTGCTTGAGTCCGTGGTGGGCGGCGAGCGTTTCGGCCGCTATTCCGTCATCGGCCTGCCGGCGCGCACGCTGCTGCGCACCACCGGCCAGCGCACCGAGGTGGTGACCGACGGCCAGGTGGTGGAAACCCACGAAGGCAATCCGCTGGACTTCATCGAGGCCTACCAGCAGCGCTTCAAGGTGGCGCTGCGGCCGGGGCTGCCGCGCTTTTGCGGTGGCCTGGCCGGCTACTTCGGCTACGACGCGGTGCGCTACATGGAGCCGCGGCTGGCCAAGGCCGCCAAGCCCGGCGACATCGGCACGCCCGACATCCAGCTGCTGCAGTGTGAAGAGCTGGCCGTCATCGACAACCTGTCGGGCCGGCTGTACCTGATCGTCTATGCCGACCCGTCGCGGCCCGAAGCCTTCTTCTCGGGCAAGCGCCGGCTGTCGGAGCTGGTGGACAAGCTCAAGTTCAGCGTCACCGCGCCGCCGGTGCGCCGCGGCGCCAGCTATGCGGTCGAGCGTGAGTTCGACAAGGCCGACTACCTGAAAGCCGTGGCCGTGGCCAAGGAGTACATCGCGGCCGGCGACATGATGCAGGTGCAGGTGGGGCAACGGCTGAAGAAGCGCTACACCGAGTCACCGCTGACGCTGTACCGCGCGCTGCGCTCGCTCAACCCGTCGCCGTACATGTACTTCTACGACATGGGCGACTTCCAGATCGTCGGCGCCTCGCCCGAGATCCTGGTGCGCCAGGAAACCACGCCCGAAGGCGAGAAGGTCACCATCCGCCCGCTGGCCGGCACCCGCCCGCGCGGCGCCACGCCCGAGCAGGACCTGGCACTGGAAGCCGAGCTGAAGGCCGACCCCAAGGAACGGGCCGAGCACCTGATGCTGATCGACCTGGCCCGCAACGACGTCGGCCGCATCGCCAAGACCGGCAGCGTCAAGGTGACCGAAGCCTTCGTGGTGGAGCGCTACTCGCACGTGATGCACATCGTCAGCAACGTGGAAGCCACGCTGCTGGACGGCACCACCAACCTCGACGTGCTCAAGGCCACCTTCCCGGCGGGCACGCTGACCGGCGCGCCCAAGATCCGCGCGATGGAAATCATCGACGAGCTGGAGCCCGTCAAGCGCGGCATCTACGGCGGCGCCTGCGGCTACCTCAGCTTTGCGGGCGACATGGACCTGGCCATCGCCATCCGCACCGGCATCATCAAGGACCAGACGCTGTACGTGCAGGCCGCGGCCGGCGTGGTGGCCGATTCGGTCCCCGAGCTGGAATGGAAGGAGACCGAGGCCAAGGCCCGGGCGCTCATCCGCGCCGCTGAACTGGTGGAAGAGGGGTTCTGACATGCTGCTGATGATCGACAACTACGACAGCTTCACCTTCAACCTGGTGCAGTACTTCGGCGAGCTGGGGCAGGAGGTCAAGGTCTTCCGCAACGACGAGATCGACATCACCGGCATCGAGGCGCTCAAGCCCGACCAGCTGGTGCTGTCGCCCGGCCCGTGTTCGCCGGCCGAAGCCGGCATCTGCGTCGAGGCCATCCGCCACTTCAAGGGCAGGCTGCCGCTGCTGGGCGTGTGCCTGGGCCACCAGGCCATCGGCGCCGCGCTGGGAGGCAAGGTGGTGCGGGCGCAGGTGCAGATGCACGGCAAGGTCAGCCGCATCCGCACCGACCAGCGCGGCGTGTTCGCCGACCTGCCCGAGCAGTTCGACGTGGTGCGCTACCACTCGCTGGCCATCGAGCGCGAGACGCTGCCCGCCGAGCTGGTGGTCACCGCCACCACCGACGACGGCGAGATCATGGGTGTGCGCCACCAGGAAGTGCTGCTGGAAGGCGTGCAGTTCCACCCCGAGTCCATCCTCAGCGAGCATGGCCACGCCATGCTGCGCAACTTCATCACCCAGAGTCAGCGATCATGACCATCGACCTGCGCAGCGATACCGTCACCCGGCCGACGGCGGCGATGCGCGAGGCGATGGCCCGCGCCGAGGTGGGCGACGACGTCTTCGGCGACGACCCCACGGTGCTGCGGCTGCAGCAGCGGGTGGCGCAGATGCTGGGCTTCGAGGCCGCGCTGTACGTGCCCAGCGGCACGCAAAGCAACCTCATCGCGCTGATGACGCACTGCGGCCGCGGCGACGAGTACCTGGTCGGCCAGCAGGCCCACTGCTACCGCTGGGAAGCCGGCGGCGCCGCTGTGCTGGGCAGCATCCAGCCGCAGCCGCTGACTCAGCAGGCCGATGGCAGCATCGCGCTGGCCGACATCGCCGCCAACATCAAGCCCGACGACGCGCACTTTGCGCGCAGCCGGCTGCTGTGCCTGGAAAACACCTGGGGCGGGCGCGTGCTGCCGCAAGGCTACGTGCAGGAAGCCACCGCGCTGGCGCGCGGCCAGGGTCTGGCCTGCCACCTGGACGGCGCACGCCTGTTCAATGCGGCGGTGGCTTCGGGCCGCAGCGCGGCCGAGCTGGCGCAGCCGTTCGACAGCGTGTCGGTGTGCTTCAGCAAGGGCCTGGGCGCGCCGGTGGGCTCGGCGCTGTGCGGCTCGCGCGAGTTCATCCAGCGCGCGCACCGCTGGCGCAAGATGCTGGGCGGCGGCATGCGGCAGGCCGGCATCATCGCGGCGGGGGCGCTGCATGCGCTGGAGCACCATGTCGACCGCCTGGCCGAGGACCATGCCAACGCGCGCCGCCTGGCCGAAGGGCTGCAAGGCCTGCCCGGCGTGAAGGTCACGCCGCCGCAGACCAACATCGTGTTCGTCGACCTGCCGCCCGAGCGTGCGGCCGGCCTGGTGGAGCGCCTGGCCGCCCGCGGCGTGCTGTGCACGGGCCTGTACACGCTGCGCTTCGTCACCCACCTGGACGTCACCGCCGACGACATCGACCGCGCGCTGCCCGTGCTGCGCGAACTGCTGTCCGCCTGAGGAGCCTGCTGCATGAGCATCAGCAACATCGACGCGCTGACCCGCGTCATCCAGCACCGCGAGATCTTCCATGACGAGATGCTGGCGCTCATGCGCCGCATCATGCAGGGCGAGATGTCGCCGGTGATGATCGCCGCGCTGTCCATCGGCCTGCGCGTCAAGAAGGAAACCATCGGCGAGATCGCCGCCGCCGCGCAGGTGATGCGCGAATTCGCCACCCCGGTGGCGGTGGCTGACCGTAATCACCTGGTGGACCTGTGCGGCACCGGCGGCGACGCGGCGCACAGCTTCAACATTTCCACCGCCGCGATGCTGGTGGCCGCCGCCGCCGGTGCGCGCGTGGCCAAGCACGGCGGGCGCAGTGTCTCGTCCAGCTCCGGCAGCGCCGACGTGCTGGAAGCGCTGGGCGCCTGCATCGACCTGACGCCCGAGCAGGTGGCCAGCTGTCTGGCGGAAACCGGCATCGGCTTCATGTTCGCGCCCAACCACCATGCGTCGATGAAGCACGCGGCGCCGGTGCGCAAGGAACTGGGCGTGCGCACCATCTTCAACATCCTGGGGCCGCTGACCAACCCGGCCAACGCGCCCAACCAGCTGATGGGCGTGTTCCACCCCGATCTGGTCGGCATCCAGGTGCGGGTGCTGCAGCGCCTGGGCAGCGAGCACGTGATGATCGTGCACGGCATGAACGGCATGGACGAGTTGTCGCTCTCGGGCGAGTCGATGGTCGGCGAGCTGAAGGACGGTGCGGTGCGCGAGTACGTGGTGCACCCCAGCGACTTCGGCTTGCCGGTCTACGACTCGCGCGTGCTGCGCGTGGCCAACAAGGAAGAGTCGGTCGCCTGCATCCAGCAGGCGCTGGCCAACGAAGAGGGCCCGGTGCGCGACATCGTGCTGCTGAACGCCGGCGCAGCCCTGTACTGCGCCAACGTGGCCGGCTCCATCCCCGAAGGCGTGAAGCTCGCCCGCGAGGCCGTGGCCTCGGGCGCCGCCCGCGCCAAGCTGCAGCAGTTCGTCGCGACCACGCAGAAACTGAAATCGTGAGTTTCGTTCGACGCATATCCTTCCAGCGGGCCGACCGCCGGGCCGCTCCCAAGGCGGCCCGCATCCCCTCGGGGGATCGGCCGATGGTGTCATCGGGCGAGGGGCAGACATGAGCGACATCCTGAACCGCATCGTGGCGGTCAAGCACGAAGAAGTGGCCGCGGCGCGCCGCCAGCACGACCTGGCCAGCCTGCGGCGCGAGGCCGAGGCCCATGGCGACCTGCGCAGCTTCGAGGCAGCGCTGCGCGCCAAGGTGGCCGCCGGCCAGGCCGCGGTGATCGCCGAGGTCAAGAAGGCCAGCCCCAGCAAGGGCGTGCTGCGCGAACACTTCGTGCCGGCCGAGATCGCCGCGAGCTACCAGCAGGGCGGGGCGGCCTGCCTGTCGGTGCTCACCGACCGCCCGTTCTTCCAGGGCGACGCCGCCTACCTGCAGCAGGCGCGCGCCGCCTGCGCGCTGCCGGTGCTGCGCAAGGACTTCATGGTGGACGAATACCAGGTGTTCGAGGCCCGTGCGATGGGCGCCGACTGCATCCTGCTGATCGCCGCCTGCCTGGACGACGCGCAGATGGTCGACCTGGAAGCCACCGCCCACGCGCTGGGCATGGCGGTGCTGGTGGAAGTGCACGACGGCGCCGAGCTGGACCGTGCGCTGCGCCTGAAGACGCCGCTGCTGGGCATCAACAACCGCAACCTGCGCAGCTTCGAGGTCACGCTGGACACCACGCTGGGCCTGCTCGATCGCGTGCCGGCCGACCGGCTGCTGGTCACCGAGTCGGGCATCCTGAACCGCGCCGACGTGCTGCGCATGCGCGAGGCGGGCGTGCACGCCTTCCTGGTGGGCGAAGCCTTCATGCGCGCCGACGACCCGGGCCAGGCCCTGGCCGCGCTGTTCCAGTGACGCCCAACCGCCTGTGCCGGCCGCTGGACGACCTGCTGTCCGAGGTCGACGGCGACTGGCAGCCGGTGATCGATGCGTGGCGCGCCACCGACGAGGCGCGCCGGCTGATCGCCCACGTGGATGCCCGCGTGGCGGCCGGCGCTGCGGTCTACCCCGCCAATCCGGTGCGCATGCTGCAGCTCACGCCGCTGCACAGCGTGCGGGTGGTCATCGTCGGCCAGGACCCGTACCACGGGCCCGGGCAGGCACAGGGCCTGGCGTTTTCGGTGCCTGAAGGCGTTCGGCTGCCGCCCAGCCTGCGCAACATCTTCAAGGAGCTCCACCGCGACCTGGGCCTGCCGATGCCGGCCTCGGGCGACCTCACGCCCTGGGCCCGGCGCGGCGTGCTGCTCACCAACACCAGCCTGACGGTGGAAGACGGCCAGGCCGGCTGCCATGCAGGCAAGGGCTGGGAGTCGCTGACCCGGGCGCTGCTCACCGCCGTGGCACAGGAGCCACGCCCCAAGGTGTTCATGCTCTGGGGCAACCATGCCCAGGCCTTCGGCGAGCCGATCGCGGCGGCGCATCCTCAGCACCTGGTGCTGGCGTCCAACCACCCCTCGCCGCTGTCGGCGCAGCGGCCGCCCGTGCCCTTCATCGGCTGCGGGCACTTCGGCCGCGCCCAGGAATTTCTGGCCTCACAAGAAAATTTTGGCTCCATGGACTGGACACTTCAAAAGGCCGTGCTATAGTCATTGGCTCGCCCAGGAGGGGTGCCCGAGTGGCTAAAGGGGGCAGACTGTAAATCTGTTGGCTTACGCCTACGCTGGTTCGAATCCAGCCTCCTCCACCAAAGGCGAGACGTTGTTTGTAGTGCAGTGATTTGGTGCTGACTCCGTAGCGGGAGTAGTTCAATGGTAGAACCCCAGCCTTCCAAGCTGATGACGCGGGTTCGATTCCCGTCTCCCGCTCCAGTCTGCGTCGACACCGCTTTGTGCCGCATCCGT
>NZ_CAXFDV010000252.1:0-2706 GCF_964001545.1 uncultured Aquincola sp. | reverse complement strand
GGCCGCGCGCGCCGCGCTGGGCCTGCCCGCGCAGGCGCCGGTGGTGGCCGTGCTGCCGGGCAGCCGCCGGTCGGAGATCGAGATGATCGCGCCGGTGTTCCTGCAGACGGTGGCGCTGCTGGCCCGCCAGCGGCCCGACCTGCGCTTCGTGCTGCCGGTGGTGCCGGGCCTGCGCGCGCTGGTGGAGCCGTTGCTGCGCCAGCATGCGCCCGATGCGCCGCTGACGCTGCTGGACGGCCGCTCGCACGAGGCGCTGGCCGCCTGCGACGTGACGCTGATCGCCAGCGGCACCGCCACGCTGGAAGCGGCCCTGTTCAAGCGGCCCATGGTCATCGCCTACCGCATGAACGGCCTGACCTGGCAGCTGATGAAGCGCATGGCCTACCAGCCCTGGGTGGGCCTGCCCAACATCCTGTGCCGCGACTTCGTGGTGCCCGAGCGCATCCAGGAAGCCGCGCAACCGGCCACACTGGCCGCCGACGTGCTGGCCTGGCTGGACGCACCCGCCCGCATGGCGGCCGTGACCGGCCGCTTCGACGAACTTCACCACCTGCTGCGGCGTGACACCGGCCGCACCGCCACCGATGCCATCGCGCAAATCCTCGATCAAAGCTGAGCAGTTGGGCCTGTCGTGGGACGTGCCGGGCCTGCTGGTGGCCGGCGTGGACGAAGCCGGCCGCGGCCCGCTGGCCGGCCCGGTGGTGGCCGCCGCCGTCATCCTGGACGAGCTGCGGCCGATCAAGGGCCTGGCCGACTCCAAGGTGCTGAGCGCCAGGCGCCGCGAAGAGCTGTACGAAGAAATCCGCGCCCGTGCGCTGTGCTGCAGCGTGGGGGAGGCCAGCGTCGAAGAGATCGACACCCTCAACATCCTGCAGGCCACGATGCTGGCCATGCGCCGCGCGGTGGAGGGCCTGCGTCTGCTGCCCGGCAAGGTGCTGGTCGATGGCAACCGGCTGCCGGTGCTGCGGGTGCATGCCGAGGCCATCATCGGCGGCGATGCCAAGGTGCAGGCCATCTCGGCCGCCTCCATCATCGCCAAGGTCACGCGCGACCGCGGCTGCCAGGCGCTGCACGAGCGCTTTCCGCTCTACGGCTTCGACGAGCACAAGGGCTACGGCACGCGCGACCACCTGGAAGCCCTGCGCACCCATGGCGCCTGCGAGGCGCACCGCCGCAGCTTCGCGCCGGTGCGGCAGCTGCTGTCGCCGGCCGGCGAGGTGCTGCTGCCCACCGACGTGGCCGACGCCGCCCACCGCATGCTCAGCCGATGACAGCGCCGCCCCTGATCACCTCGCGCGACAACCCGCTGCTGGTCAAGCTGCGCAAGCTGGCGCAAGACCCGGCGGCCTACCGCAAGCTGGGCCTGCTGTGGCTGGAAGGCGACCATCTGGCGCGGGCGCTGCAGGCACGCGGCGGCCGCGCCCAGCAGGCGCTGGTCAGCGAAAGCGCCTGGCTGCGTGAACCCAGCCTGCAGACCCTGGCCGCCATGGCCGACAAGGTGAGCCTGCTGCCCGATGCGCTGTTCAAGTCGCTCAGCACGCTGGAATCGCCCGCGCCCATCGGCTTCGTGGTGCAGGCGCCGGCCTCGCCCGAGATCGCGCCCGACGCGCCCACCGTCGTGCTCGACCGGCTGCAGGATGCGGGCAACGTGGGCAGCATCCTGCGCAGCGCGGCGGCGCTGGGTTTTGCGCAGGTCGTCGCCCTCAAGGGCACGGCGGCGCTGTGGTCGCCCAAGGTGCTGCGCGCCGGCATGGGCGCGCACTTCGGCCTGCGGCTGGTGGAAGGCGTGGCGGCCGAGGCGCTGGCGGCGCTGCAGGTGCCACTGGTGGCCACCAGCTCGCACACCACCAGCGTGCTGCATGAAGCCGCGCTGCCCTGGCCCTGCGCCTGGGTGCTGGGTCATGAAGGCCGCGGCGTGGCGCCCGAGCTCATGGCGCGCTGCGCGCTCACGGTGCGCATTCCGCAGCCGGGCGGCGAAGAGTCGCTGAACGTGGCCGCAGCCGCAGCCGTGTGCCTGTACGAATCGGCGCGGCGGCGGTTGGTTCAGTAGATGAGTCTGTCGGGGCGGATGTCCCGCAGGATCGTGGTGGCGATCTCCTCGATCGACTTGTGCGTCGAGCTGAGCCAGCCGATGCCTTCGCGCTTCATCATCGCCTCGGCCTCGTTCACCTCGTAGCGGCAGTTCTCGATCGCCGCGTACTTGCTGCCCGGCCGCCGCTCGTTGCGGATCTGCGCCAGCCGCTCGGGGTCGATCGACAGGCCGAAGCACTTGGCCTTGAAGGGCGCCAGCGCCGAGGGCAGCTTGTTGCGCTCGAAGTCTTCCGGGATCAGCGGGTAGTTGGCCGCCTTGATGCCGTGCTGCATCGCCAGGTACAGCGAGGTGGGCGTCTTGCCGCTGCGGCTCACACCCACCAGGATCACGTCGGCCAGCTCCAGGTTGCGCGACGACTGGCCGTCGTCGTGCGCCAGCGAGAAGTTGATCGCCTCGATGCGGTCGTCGTATTCCTGGCTCTTGGCCGCGTCCGAGAAGCGGCCCACGCGGTGGTTCGACTTCATGCCGAACTCCTGCTCCAGCGGCTCGACGAAGGTGCGGAACATGTCCAGCACCATGCCGCGGCAGTCGGGGCCGGTGACCGCATCGCGGATCACTTCGTTGACCAGCGTGATGAACACGATGGGCGGCTTGCCCTCGCGCTCGGCCACCTC
>NZ_CAXFDV010000251.1:0-3052 GCF_964001545.1 uncultured Aquincola sp. | reverse complement strand
GGGCAGCAGGTGGGCCACGGCCTGCTTCATCACCCGCGCGCTCTTGACCACCTGGGGCAGGAACATCTTGCCGGCGCCGAAGAGGTCACCCACCACGTTCATGCCGGCCATCAGCGGGCCTTCGATCACGTGCAGCGGGCGGCCGCCGTCGGCGCGGATCTGCTGCCACACCTCTTCGGTGTCGTCGACGATGAACTCGGTGATGCCGTGCACCAGCGCATGCGACAGCCGCTCGGCCACCGGCAGCGCGCGCCAGGCCAGGCGGGCGCTGTCGTCCTTGGCCGCGCCCTTGGCCGATTCGGCGATCTCCAGCAGGCGCTCGCCGGCATCGGGCCGGCGGTTCAGCACCACGTCTTCCACTCGCTCGCGCAGCACCGGCTCCAGGTCGTCGTACACGCCCACCATGCCGGCGTTGACGATGCCCATGTCCATGCCCGCCTGGATGGCGTGGTACAGGAACACGGTGTGGATGGCCTCGCGCACCGGGTCGTTGCCGCGGAAGCTGAAGCTCACGTTGCTGACGCCGCCCGACACCTTGGCGCCCGGCAGGTGCTGCTTGATCCAGCGGGTGGCCTCGATGAAGTCGACCGCGTAGTTGTCGTGCTCCTCGATGCCCGTGGCGATGGCGAAGATGTTGGGGTCGAAGATGATGTCCTCGGGCGGGAAGCCCACCTCATCGACCAGCATGCGGTAGGCCCGCTCGCAGATCTCGATCTTGCGCTGGTAGGTGTCGGCCTGGCCCTTCTCGTCGAAGGCCATCACCACCGCCGCGGCGCCATAGCGCCGCACCAGCGTGGCCTGGCGCTTGAACTCGGCCTCGCCTTCCTTCAGGCTGATGCTGTTGACGATGCCCTTGCCCTGGATGCAGCGCAGCCCGGCCTCGATCACCGACCACTTCGACGAGTCCACCATGATCGGCACCCGCGCGATCTCGGGCTCGCTGGCGATCAGGTTGAGGAAGCGCACCATCGCCGCCTGCGAGTCCAGCATCGCCTCGTCCATGTTGACGTCGATGACCTGGGCGCCGTTTTCCACCTGCTGGCGGGCCACGGCCAGCGCTTGCTCGAACTGGCCGTTGAGGATCATCCGCGCGAAGGCCTTGGAGCCGGTGACGTTGGTGCGTTCGCCGATGTTGACGAACAGCGTGCCCCGGCCGATGGTGACGGGCTCGAGGCCGGCCAGGCGCAGCGGCGCGGGTTCAGGTACGGTGAGCGGACGGGCGGCAGAAGCTTCGGACATGGCAGCAATCCAGGGGTCCGGGGCGGCGAGTCGGCTGCGGCCCACCCGCAACGTCGTCCGCGCCGGGTGAGCGTCGTTGCAGACGGGGGAGCCCGCTGTCCGAGCCTGGCGGCCATGTAGCCGTCGCAACGCTCCTCGGACAACTGGCGATTTTAGCGGGGCAGCCCGCCCGCCCTGCACAATGCCCTGGCAAGACAACTCAGTCAGGAGATCACGAATGCAGTGGTGGAAGCGATCTACCCCGGTCGGTGCGGCGCTGCTGGCTGCCGCGGTGCTGTCGGGCTGCGGCACCAAGGTGCCGCTGGACCTGCCCCCGCCGCGCCCTGCGCCCGGCACCGCCGCGGGCGGCACCACGCCGCTGCCTCCGCCTCCGCCGCTGCCGGCGCCCCCGCCCGTGGAGCCGCCGACCATGGCGACGCCGATGCCGGTCGCCCCCTCGGCCGAAGCCGCCCAGCAGCCGCCGGCCGCCACCTCGGCGGTGCCCGGTGCCAGCAGCCCTTCCATGACCAGCGAAACCCAGCCGGGCGTGCCGCTGCTGCCGCCCGAGAACAGCCCGGTGATGGTCGAGAGCCGCTGGCTGCAGCAGTGGTTCGAAGGCACGCCGGTGGTCATCGCGCCGCAGGGCGACGGCACGCTGCTGGTGGAAGTGCCGGCCGAGTTCTGCTTCGACGTCGGTGCCTCGGCCGTCAAGCCACCGCTGGCCGCGGTGCTGAGCCGGGTGCGCAGCAGCCTGGAACGCCACCCCAGCCTGCAGATGCGCATCGAGACGCCGCCCGAAGCCGGCGGCCCGGCGTCGCTGGCACGTGAGCGCAGCACCCGCGTGCGCGAGCACTTCTTCAGCGCCGCCATCTCGCCCACCCGCATCACCGAAGCCGATGGCCTGCCCGGCTCGCCGGTGCGGCTGGTGATCAACGGCAGCCTGCAATGAGCGGGTGCCGGCGGCGCCCTGCAGGCACGGGCACACCGCCGGCAACAAGGCTTACAAACCGCCGCATGCGACGGACACGTGCAGCGGCTGCAATCCGACCATGACCCACTCGATACCGCGCCCTTTCACCGCCCTGGCCGCTGCGGCCTGCGCCAGCCTGGCCTTGCTGGCCGGTTGCGCCACCGGACCCCGTGGCGCCACCGAACCCGCCGGTCCGCCGGCCAGCGAAGCCGACCGCCGCGCCGCCGCGCCCGCGGCCCTGATGGCCGAGCAGCAGTGGCTGCAGCAATGGTTCAGCGGCACGCCGGTGGCCATCAGCAACGACCGCGGCGACCAGCTGCGGCTGGATGTGCCGGTGAAATTCGCGTTCGACCCCGGTCAGGTGGGCATCAAGCCGCCGCTGGCCGCGGTGCTGGACCGCGTGGCCGAAAGCCTGCGCCGCCGCGAGATGCTGGTGGTGGCGGTGGCACCGCCTTCGGAGGCCGAAGCCGCGCTGGGCCGGCGCCGGGCCGAGGCCGTGACCCGCTACCTCACCAGCCGCGGCGTGGATGCGTCGCGCATCAGCGCGGTGGCGGGCGACGGCGCGGCGATGGGCCTGCGGCTGCAGGTCAATGCGGCCGGCGGGGCCTGATCAGGCCTCGGCCGCTTCCCGCACCAGCCCGGGCCGAATCAGGCCTCGGCCGCTTCCTGCACCAGCCCGCTGAACAGCGGGTCGCGCCGGCTGCGCGGACGGTAGGCCGACACGCGCTGCGCGATGGCGGCGATGTGGTCGGGCGTGGTGCCGCAGCAGCCGCCCACGATGTTGAGGAAGCCGCTCTTCGCGAACTCTTCCATCAGCCCGCCGGTGACGTCGGGCGTCTCGTCGAAGCCGGTGTCGCTCATCGG
>NZ_CAXFDV010000250.1:0-14361 GCF_964001545.1 uncultured Aquincola sp. | reverse complement strand
CTGCAGCGCGACTGGGCCCGCACCGACACCTACGAGATGACCACCGGCATTGCCAAGCAGTACGGAGGCGCCTACGGCCTGGGCATCATCTACGCCAAGACCATGTTCGGCGCCCACGAAGGCTGAGCACGCCCATGAAGCCCTACCTGCTCTCGGTGGCGCTGGGCCTGCTGGTCGGCGTGATCTATGCGCTCTTCCAGGTGCGCTCCCCCGCACCACCGGTGATCGCGCTGGTGGGGCTGCTGGGCATCCTGGTGGGCGAGCAGATTCCGCCGCTGGTCAAGCAATGGGTGGCCAAGCCTTCGGTGGCCACCTCGTGGCTGCACCACCAGGTCAAGCCGCACATGTTCGGCGAACTGCCCCAATGCGCCAGCGCCAAGGAACGCCACCGTGCCTGATACCGCCAACCGCCCGGGCGCCGCGCCCGACCTGATCCTGCACCGGGGCCTGTTCACCACGCTGGACAAGGCCAACCCCACGGCCAGCGCCGTGGCCATCAGCGGCGGCGTGTTCACCCACGTGGGCCGTGAGCAGGAGGTGATGCCGCTGGCCGGGCCGAACACCAAGGTGATCGACCTGCAGGGCCGGCGCGTGCTGCCGGGGTTGATCGACAACCACCTGCACATCATCCGCGGCGGCCTCAACTTCAACCTGGAGCTGCGCTGGGACGGCGTGCGCAGCCTGGCCGATGCGATGGCCATGCTCAAGCGCCAGGTGGACATCACGCCGGCGCCGCAGTGGGTGCGGGTGGTGGGCGGCTTCACCGAACACCAGTTCGCGGAAAAGCGCCTGCCGACCATCGCCGAACTCAACGCGGTGGCGCCGGACACGCCCGTCTTCATCCTGCACCTGTACGACCGCGCGCTGCTCAACGGCGCGGCGCTGCGGGCGGTAGGCTACGGCCCCGACACCCCGGCCCCGCCGGGCGGCGAGATCGTGCGCGACAGCGCCGGCCACCCCACCGGGCTGCTGCTGGCCAAGCCCAATGCGTCCATCCTGTATGCCACGCTGGCCAAGGGCCCCAAGCTGCCGCCGGAATACCAACTCAATTCCACGCGCCACTTCATGCGCGAGCTGAACCGCCTGGGCGTCACCGGCGCCATCGACGCGGGCGGCGGCTTCCAGAACTACCCGGAGGACTACCAGGTCATCCAGCAGCTGGCCGATGCGGGCCAGCTGACCATCCGCCTGGCCTACAACCTGTTCACGCAAAAGCCCAAGCAGGAGAAGCAGGACTTTCTGAACTGGACCGCCAGCTCGCAGTACAAGCAGGGCGACCACTACTTCCGCCACAACGGTGCCGGCGAGATGCTGGTGTTCAGCGCGGCCGACTTCGAGGACTTCCGCCAGCCGCGGCCCGACATGGGCCCCGAGATGGAAGGCGACCTGGAAGAGGTGGTGCGCATCCTGGCGCAGAACCGCTGGCCCTGGCGCATGCATGCCACCTACGACGAGACCATCAGCCGCGCGCTGGACGTGTTCGAGCGGGTGAACCAGGACGTGCCGCTGGCCGGCCTGAACTGGTTCTTCGACCATGCCGAGACCATCTCGGAAGCGTCGATCGACCGCGTGGCCGCGCTGGGCGGCGGCATCGCGGTGCAGCACCGCATGGCCTACCAGGGCGAGTACTTCGTCGAGCGTTATGGCCATGGCGCGGCCGAGGCCACGCCGCCGGTGGCCCGCATGCTGGAAAAGGGTGTGAAGGTGTCGGCCGGCACCGATGCCACGCGGGTGGCCTCCTACAACCCCTGGGTGTCGCTGAGCTGGCTGATCACCGGCAAGACGGTGGGCGGCATGCAGCTCACGCCCCAGCGCAACTGCCTGGACCGCGAGACCGCGCTGCGCATGTGGACCGAGAAGGTCACCTGGTTTTCGAACGAAGAAGGCCTGAAGGGCCGCATCCAGCCGGGCCAGCTGGCCGACCTGGTGGTGCCCGACCGCGACTTCTTCGCCTGCGCCGAATCGGAGATTGCCGACACCACGGCACTCTTGACGGTGGTGGGCGGCAAGGTGGTATGGGGCACCGGGCCGTTTGCCCAGCACGACGACGCCCCGCTGCCGCCCGCCATGCCCGACTGGTCGCCGGTGCGCAGCTACGGCGGCTACGGCGCCTGGGGCGAGCGTGAGGGCGCGCCCTTGCAGAACCGCTTGCATAGACAAGCGGCCGCCGCCTGCGGCTGCGCCAACCAGTGCCAGATGCACGGCCATGCCCATGCCACCGCCTGGAGCCGAAAGCTGCCGGTGGCCGACCTCAAGGGCTTCTGGGGCGCGCTGGGCTGCGCCTGCTGGGCGGTGTGATGGCGGTGTTTCCTCCGCGCGCGCTGCGCTGGCTGGCGCTGCTGCTGCTGTGCGCCGCCTACCTGCAAGGCGGGCTGCAAAAGGCCTGGGACTTTCCCGGCGCCATCGCCGAGATGAACCACTTCGGCCTGGCGCCGGCCGGCCCGATGGCGCTGGCCGTCATCGTGCTGGAGCTGGGCGCCTCGGCGCTCATCCTCAGCGGCCGGCTGCGCTGGCTGGGCGCGCTGGCCCTGGCCGCCTTCACGCTGGCGGCCACCTTCGTGGCGCTGCGCTTTTGGACCCTGAGCGGCCAAGAGCGCTTCATGGCCACCAACGCGTTTTTCGAGCACCTGGGCCTGGCCGGCGGCTTCTTGCTGGTGGCCTGGCACGACCTGCATGACCGACCCCTGAAGGCCCCGCCTTGACCCCTGCCAACGCCACCCCCGCCAGCAGCTTTGCACCGCTGCGCCATGTCAGCTTTGCGGTGCTGTGGGTGGCCACGGTGCTGGGCAACGTGGGCAGCTTCATGCGCGACGTGGCCAGCTCCTGGCTGGTCACCGACCTGTCTGCCAGCCCCACCGCGGTGGCGCTGATCCAGACGGCGGCCACGCTGCCGGTGTTCCTGCTGGCCATCCCGGCGGGCGTGCTGTCCGACATCCTGGACCGGCGGCGTTTCCTCATCTTCGTGCAGCTGGTGCTGGCGGGCGTCAGTGCCTCGTTGATGGTGCTGTCGCAGACCGGCGCGCTGACGGTGGAATGGCTGATCGCCCTCACCTTCGTCGGCGGCATCGGCGGCGCGCTGATGGCGCCCACCTGGCAGGCCATCGTGCCCGAGCTGGTGCCGCGGGGCGACCTGAAGGGCGCGGTGGCGCTCAACTCCCTGGGCATCAACATCGCGCGCAGCATCGGCCCTGCCTTGGGCGGGCTGCTGCTGGCCAGCTTCGGCGCCGGCCTGACCTATGGCGCCGACGTGGCCAGCTACGTGCTGGTGATCGGCGCGCTGCTGTGGTGGAAGCGCCCGGCCACGCCCGACACCGGGCTGTCGGAAGATTTTCTCGGCGCCTTCCGCGCTGGGCTGCGCTATGCCCGTGCCAGCACCGAGCTGCACCGGGTGATGCTGCGCTCGGCCGTTTTCTTCCTCTTTGCCAGCGCGGTGTGGGCGCTGCTGCCGCTGGTGGCGCGCCAGCTGCTGGGCGGCACCGCCGGCTACTACGGCGTGCTGCTGGGCGCGGTGGGTGCGGGGGCCATCGGCGGTGCACTGCTGCTGCCGCGGCTGCGACTGCGCCTGGGGCCTGACGGGCTGGTGCTGCTGGCCTCCTTGCTGGCCGCCACGGTGATGCTGGCCCTGGCGCTGCTGCGCCACCAGGGGCTGGCCGTGGCGCTGATGGCGCTGCTGGGCCTGGGCTGGATCGTGGCACTGACCACGCTCAACGGCGTCGCCCAGTCCATCCTGCCCAACTGGGTGCGGGGGCGCGGGCTGGCGGTGTACCTCACGGTGTTCAACGGCGCCATGGCGGCCGGCAGCCTGGGCTGGGGCCTGGTGGCGCAAGTGCTGGGCGTGCCGGCCACGCTGCTGGTGGGCGCTGCGGGCCTGGTGATCGTGGCTCTGCTGTTCCACCGCGTGCGCCTGCCCAGCGGCGAGGCGGACCTGCAGCCCAGCAACCACTGGCCCGAGCCGCTGCTGGCCGAGCCGGTGGCCCACGACCGCGGGCCGGTGATGATCCAGGTGGAGTACCGCATCCGCAAGGCCGACCGCCCGGCCTTCCTGGCCGCGCTGCGGCGGCTGTCCATCGAACGGCGGCGCGACGGGGCCTATGCCTGGGGCATCACCGAACACAGCGCCGACCCCGAGCGGGTGATGGAGTGGTTCCTGGTGGAAAGCTGGGCCGAGCACCTGCGCCAGCACCAGCGCGTGTCCCAGGCCGACGCCGACCTGCAGGCCGAGGCGGTGCGCTACCACGTCGGGCCAGGGCGGCCCGAGGTGCATCACTTCCTGGCGCTGTAGCGGCGGGTGCTGCGCAAGATCTCAGCCCGCGTCCGGCTGCACCGCCGGCGCCGCGCGCTGAAAGGCTTGCAGCCGGCCGCAGGCCTGGTCCACCGCATGCAGCCGGGGCCAGCGCGTCACGTCCACCTTGAAGCGGCGGGCGCTTTCCAGCTGCGGCACCAGGTACACGTCGGCCAGCGTCGGTGCATCGCCGAAGCTGAAGTCGCCCCGCGCCGGGTCGGCCGCCAGCAAAGCCTCGTAGGCGTCGAAGCCGGCTTCGATCCAGCGGGCGCACCAGCGCTGCACGGCCGCTTCATCGGCCGCGAAGTCGTGACGCAGCGCCTCCAGCACCCGCCGGTTGTTCAGCGGGTGGATGTCGCAGCCCACCAGCGCGGCCAGCGCGCGCACCCGTGCGCGTGCGGCCGGGTCGGCCGGCAGCAGCGGTGGCGTGGGATGGGTTTCTTCCAGCCATTCGATGATGGCCGGCGACTGGATCAGCACCTGACCATCCACCTCCAGCGCGGGCACCAGGCCCTGCGGATTCAGCGCCTTGAAGGCGGCGCCCTGGTGCTGCTCGGTGCGCAGGTCCACCGGCACGTAGTCGTAGGCCAGGCCCTTGAGCTGCAGCGCGATGCGCAGCCGGTGCGAGGTGCCGCTGCGGAAAAAGTTGTGGAGCTTCATGCGGTGGTTTCCTGTCGGTGGGCATGCAAGGCTTCGAAGATGGGCGAGTCGCTGAAGCGGAAGAGGTCCAGCCCGGCCTGGTCGCTGGCCGTGGCGCTGAAGCTCACCCACGACGGCACCACGAACAGGTCGCCACGCGACACGGTCCAGGTGCGCTCACCCACCGTCACCGTGCCGGCGCCTTCGAACACCTGGAACACCGAAGAGCCCACCTCACGCCGCGGCAGGCTGCGGGCGCCGGCGCGCAGCCGGTGCATCTCGGCGCGGATGGTGGGCAGCACGTCGCGCCCGTTGGCCGGGTTGGCGAAGCGCACCGCCGCATGGCCGGGGCTCACGGTGGCCGCATGGCCTTCGGCCTCCAGCGCCAGCTGGTCGGCCAGCGCACGGTCGGTGTCCACCCAGCGGTAGGCGAGCAGCGGCGTGGCGGTGGGCGCATCGGCCTGCGACACCGGCCGCAGACCGGGGTGGCCCCACAGCCGCTCGGCGCGTGAGCGCTCGGGCGTGGTCTTCTCGGCGGCGCTGATGCGTTCGCGCCCCACCTCGAAGAACTGGCTCTCGGTGTAGTACGAGAACGGGATGTCCAGCCCGTCGATCCAGGCCATGGGCTGGCTGGCGGCGTTGTGGTGGGCGTGCCAGTGCCAGCCGGCCTGCGGCAGAAAGTCCCCGCGCGACATGCGCACCGCATCGCCGTTGACCACCGTCCACACGCCCTCGCCTTCCACCACGAAGCGGAAGGCATGCTGGGTGTGGCGGTGCTCGGGCGCGTCTTCACCCGGCATCAGGTACTGGATGGCGGCCCACAGCGTGGGCGTGGCAAAGGGCCGGCCGCCCAGCGCCGGGTTGGCCAGCGCGATGGCCCGCCGCTCACCGCCCCGCCCCACCGGCACGATGCGGCCGGCTTCGGCCGCCAGGGCCTTGAGCCGGTCCCAGCGCCACAGGTGCGGCAGCGCCTGCGAGCGCGGCTGGCGCGGCATCAGGCCGCCGATCTCGGTCCACAGCGGCACCAGCAGTTCCTGCTCGAAGCCGCGGTACAGCGCGTCCAGCGCGGGCGTGGGCTCGGGCTGGCCGGGGCCGGCCACGGCCTTCAGCTGCACCGGTGACGGCGGGCTGTCGTCGGGTGTGAGGGGCTGCAGCATGGCCGCCTCACTCGGCCGCGCCGACGTGCAGCACGATGCTGCCGACGCCTTCGATCTCGCCGTCGATGCGGTCACCCGGCTGCACCGGGCCCACGCCTTCGGGCGTGCCGGTGAAGATGAGGTCGCCCGGCTGCAGGTGGTAGTACTGCGACAGGTCGGCGATCAGCTCGGGGATGTGCCAGATCAGCTTGCCCAGGTCGGACTGCTGGCGTACCTGCCCGTTGACGCTCAACGACAGCGCGCCGCTGGCCAGCACGCGGCCGGGCATGGGCACGATCTCGGACACCACGGAGGAGCCTTCGACGTCCTTGCCCAGGTCCCAGGGGCGGCCCTTGTCGCGCGCGACCAGCTGCAGGTCGCGGCGCGTCATGTCCAGGCCGCAGGCATAGCCGTACACCAGCGCCGCGGCATCGGCCTGGGTAACGCGGAAGCCCGGCGCGCCGATGGCCAGCACCAGCTCCATCTCATGATGGAAGTTGCGGGTGCCCGGCGGATAGGCCACGGTGGCGCCCGATTCCACCAGCGTGGAAGGGCTCTTGGTGAAGTAGAACGGCACCTCGACAGACTTGTCGACCGGCCGGCCCATTTCCACCGCATGCGCGTGGTAGTTGCGGCCGACGAAAAAAAGGCGCTGCACGGGCAGGCGCTCGCTGCGGCCACGAACGGGCAGCGAAGGAACGGCGGGCGGGTTGAAGAGGTAGGCGATGGCGCTCATTGGGGGGCCTTTTGAAGGGTGCGGGAAAAGGGATGCACGGCCGACCGGCGGTGGTCGATCAGCAGCACGGCCACCATGCCGATGACGGCCGGGATGGCGATGGCGACGAAGTTCTGCTGCAGCGGCAGGTTCATGCCCACCAGCACGCCGATGACGATGGGCGCCAGGATGGCGCCGCTGCGGCCGATGCCCAGCGCCCAGCCCAGGCCGGTGGCACGCACCGCCATCGGGTAGAACTGGCCGGCATAGGCATTGGCGACGATCTGCGTGCCGATGGTCGAGGCGCCGGCCAGGCCGACGACCAGGAACAGCGCCTCGGTGGGCATGCGGTAGCCCAGCAGGGTGATGGACACGGCGGCCAGCGCATACATGCTGGCCAGCACCTTCTTGATGTGGAAGCGGTCGGCCAGCCAGCCGCCGCCCACCGCACCGATGATGGCGCCCACGTTGAGCACGAGCACGAAGGTGAGCGCCGAGCCCAGGCTGTAGCCGGCGCCAGCCATCAGCTTGGTGAGCCAGGCGCTGAGCGCATACACCATGAACAGGCACATGAAGAAGGCCACCCAGAACATCACGGTGGAAAAGCCGCGGCCGTCCTGGAACAGCTGGCGGATGGGCGCGCCCACGGCCTTGTCCTGCGCGGGCAGCGTGAACACGTCGCCCTCGGCCGGCCGATGGGCCGGGTCCAACGCGACGGCGATGCGCTGCAGCTCGGCTTGGCGCCCCTGCGCGATGACGAAGGCCATGGACTCGGGCATCTGGCGCAGGATGAACGGGATGAGCAGCACCGGCAGGCCCGCGGCCAGGAACACCGACGGCCAGCCGTGGCTCTCGATCAGGCCCTTGCCCAGCAACGCGGCGATGACGCCGCCCACCGCATAGCCGCTGAACATCAGCGTGACCAGCGTGGCGCGCATCTTCTTGGGCGCGTATTCGGTCATCTGCGCCACCACGTTGGGCATCACGCCGCCGATGCCCAGGCCGGCCAGAAAGCGCATCAGCGCGAAGCCGAGCGGGTCGTGCGTGAAGCCCGCCGCCGCGGTGAACACGCTGAACAAGGCCACGCAGATGGCGATGGCCCGGCGGCGGCCGATGCGGTCGGCGATGGTGCCCATGAAGATGGCGCCGAACACCATGCCGAAGAGCGCCGAGCTGACCATCAGGCCGGCCTGCGCCGGGTCCACGCCCAGGTCCTTCATGATGGCGGGCAGGGCGATGCCTACCACGGCCAGGTCGTAGCCGTCGAAGATGATGATGAGGGCGCACCAGCACAGCACGCCGAGGTGGAAGCGGTTGAAGCGGGCCTCGTCGGCCAGCCGTTGAACGTCGATGCGACGCATGGGTTTGTCTCCTGGGTTGTGTGTTTGTGTTGTCGTGCCGCGGATCAAAGCCGCGACATCGGGATGGCGGGGTCGGCCAGCCGCGCCGGGTCGATGGACTTGCGCTGCTCGATCAGCCGGCGCGCGAAGCGCAGGTCTTTCGCGGCATTGGGGCCGAGGGCGGCTTCCATCACCGCGCCGTTGAAGTAGCCCACGAGGAAGCTGCCGCTGCCGGGTGTGCCCCGCAGCACCGCCTGGTGCGTGGGCAGCGGCATGCCATAGATCTGCAGGTTCATGCCGTACTGGTCGGACCAGAACCACGGCAGCGGCTGGTAGCTCACCAACCGGCCCAGGGCCGACCGCGCTGCCGCCATGCCCTGCTCCTGCGCGTTCTGCCACGACTCCAGCCGCAGCCGCCGGCCGGCCCAGGGGTTGAAGCTCACCGCCACGTCGCCCGCCGCCAGGATGTGCGGGTCGCTGGTGCGGCAGGCGTCGTCCACCAGCACGCCGCCGTCGCAGTCCAGGCCCGCTTCGCGCGCCAGTTCGTCGTTGGGCAGCAGCCCGATGCCGGCCACCACGGTGTCGGCCGCCAACGTGCGCCCATCGGCCAGATGCACGGTGGCAGCGCCTGCCTCGCCCGCCGCCGTGCAAGCCTCCACCCGTGCCTCCACCCGCGCCACCACCGCGCCCAACAGCACCTGCGTGCCCTGCGCCTGGTGCAGCGCCAGCAGGTGCTCCGAGACATCGCGCGGCACCGTGCGCTCGCACAGCCGGCCCTGCGCCTCCACCACCGTGACGGCCATGCCGCGGCTGCGGGCGGTGGCGGCCACTTCCAGTCCCACCCAGCCGCCGCCGATGACCACCAGCTGCCGGCCGGGCTGCAGCCGCGGCGCCAGCGCCAGCGCATCGGCGATGGTGCGCAGCAGGTGCACCTGCACCGCGGCGTCCACCGGCACCGGCAGCGGCCGGGCGCGACCGCCGGTGCACAGTATCAGGCGGTGGTAGCCGATGGCGCTGCCGCCCTGCAACAGCACCTGGCGCGCCGCGCGGTCGATGCGCTGCACCCGCACCCCGGGGCGCCAATCCAGGTTCAGGGCGGCGAAGGCCTCGGGCTTGAACAGCGCGGTGCTGTCGGGCGCCGCGGTGCCGGCCAGCACCGCCTTGGACAGCGGCGGCCGTTCATGCGGCGGGTGCGGCTCGTCGCCCAGCAGCACGATGCGGCCGGCCCAGCCCTCCTGCCGCAAGGTGTGGGCGGCCCAGCCGCCGGCCTGGCCGGCGCCGATGATGACGATGGTGTCGGCCGCGCAGGCCGGGGCGGCGCATGCGGCGGCCGCGACCGGGGGTCGCTGGGCATGCATGAAGCTCTCCTGGAAAGGTGGCGGTCAGTCGAGCGCCAGCCACACGCGGCCGGCTTCGATCTTCACGGGGTAGCAGCGCACCGGCTCGGTGATGGGGGCGCAGGTGGGCTGGCCGGAGCGCACGTCGAAGCGCCCCTGGTGCAGCGGGCATTCGATCTCATGGCCTTCGAGGAAGCCGTCGCACAGCCGCGCATGGCCGTGGGTGCACAGGTTGTCGGTGGCAAACACCTGGCCCTCCACGCCGTACAGCGCGATGTCGCGACCGGCCACCGCCACGCCGATCACATCGTCGGGCGGCACCTCGCCTTCGGCGGCGGCGTCGATCCAGTTCGTCGTCATCGCCGTCTCCTCAGATCGGGTAGATCAGCGAGTTGGGGATCATCTCGCTGTCGTAGATCACCAGCCGTGAAGCGAACTTCAGGCCCTCGGGCGTGCGCACCACCTCGTCGATGGTGCGGCCCACGTTGAACACCGTGCTTTCCTTCGACAGCCGGGTGCGGAACACCGCATAGTTGGCCTCGGCATGCAGCCGGCCGTCTTCGTCCACCCGGCGCACCACCGGCGCGCCCACCACGTGGCGCTGGTAGTAGGGGTCGTGGAACAGCGTCTCCTGGATGCCGTAGATGCGGTCCTTGAGCATGCCCTGGCTGTCGAAGGCCAGCGTGGCCAGCGGAAAGCCGCGTTCATGGTTCTCGCGCGGCTGCAGCTTGTATACGCAGGGGTCGGTGAAGAAGCCGGGCCAGGCGTCCCACTGCCCGCTGTCCAGCGCCGCGGCATAGTCGGCGTACAGCTGCAGCAGCTCGGCGTAGTCTTGAAAGTCGATGCGAAGACGGGTCATCGCTCAGGCCTCCATCACGTCACGCCAGTAGGCGTACATGCCGCGGATCAGCGTCTCGGTCACCATGTGGTCGGTGTTCTCCACGCCGTGCCCGCCCAGCTCGGCCAGCGTGCGGTGGAAGGGCTTGCTCTCGAAGCCGGCCTGCGACCATTCGATGGCCTCGCCGTCGTCGGCCGACACGAAGCCCGCGGGACCGAACAGGTTGGCCTGGCGCAGCCGGCGCTGAGTCATCTCCTCGCTGTCGTCCTCGAAGCCGAAGTGCGTCCAGACGAAGTCGAAGGCGCCATGCCCGTCGGGCTGGATGTGGCGGGTGGACACGCTGTTGACCTGCTGCTGGAAGATGACGCTGGGAAACACCGTGGTCATCACCGCGGTGGGGCCGCCCCACCAGGGCTCGGGCACGATGTCCAGGAAGCGTGCGTCGTGCAGCTGCATGCTGTCCTTGAAGCTGGACACCTGCGTCACCTGCCCGGCCTGACCGGCGTTGCCGCGGGTGGACACCATGGCCGCATGGCGGTGGCGCTCGTCCATCACCAGTTGCGACTTGTTGTCGGCCCGCCAGAGGCCGAAGGTGACGAACCAGGTGTGCAGCAGGCCCGGGTGGTAGGGGTCCTTGATGTTCTCCTGCATCAGCTTCCAGTTGCCCGGGATGCGCTGGCGGTTGTAGCCCAGGATCTTCAACGGCCGGTCGTTGAACAGGCGGTCGAAGTAGCCCAGGATCTGCGGGCCGAGGAAGTCTTCCAACGGCTGCACCTCAGGGTCGAAGGAGGCGAACACCACGCCGCCGCGCCGCGCCACCTTGAGCTTGGTCAGGCCATGGTCGGCGGGCTTGAAGTCGGCCGGCATGCCGCCGTTGACCTTGCCGTCCTGCTTGACGCCGCGGCGGAACGGCACGCCCTGCAGGTCGCCCGACAGGCTGTAGTTCCACTGGTGGTAGGGGCAGGTCAGGCTCTCACGGTTGCCATGGCGCTCACGGCAGAAGGCCATGCCGCGGTGGGCGCAGACGTTCTCCACCACGTGGATGCTGCCGTCCTTGTCGCGCACCATCAGCACCGAGCGTTCGCCCACCACGGTGCGCTTGAAGTCGCCGGCATTCGGTATCTCGGCTTCCAGGCCCACGTAGCACCAGTGGCCGCGGTAGAAGAAGCGGTCCAGTTCCTGGCGGTACACCTGCTCGTCGGTGTACGCCTGGAAGGGGATGCGGCTGGTGCCGTCGGTTTCCCAGCGCAGCTGCTGCGGAAACACCGTGACCGGGCACTCCTGCATGCTTGTCTCCTGTGATGTGTTCGTTGGCCGGCATCATTGGCGGGCCTGGCCCATCACGCAATGCAATCGCGTGAATAGGCCCCATCACGGGCATGAATGTCAGGCGTCGCCGAACAGCTCGAACACCACGCCGCGCAGCCACTGGTGCGCGGGTGAGCGGTGCACCTTGGCATGCCAGAACACGTTGATGGCAATGGGCGGCAGCTTGACCGGGTGGCGCCGGTGCGTCAGCTGGAAGGGGCCGCTCAGGCTGTGGGCCAGCCGCTCGGTCACCGTGGCCACCAGGTCGGTCTGCCGCAGGATGTGGCCCACGCCCACGAAGTGCGGCACGCTCAGCCGCACGTTGCGCTGGATGCCCGACTTGCGCAGCAGTTCGTCCACGGCGCCATGGCCCGTGCCGGCGGACACCACCGTCAGGTGCTCGGCGGCCTGGAAGTCGGCCAGGCTCAGGCGCGGCTTGTCCAGCGGATGGCCCTGGCGGAACAGGCACACATAGCGCTGGCTGAACAGCCGGCGCTGGAAAAAGCCGGCCTTGAGCTGCGGCAGCGGGCCGATGGCCAGGTCCACCTGGCCCGACTCCATCTCCTCACGCAGGTGGGTGGCCGCATTGCGCACGGTGTTGAGCGTGATGCCGGGCGCAATCTGCCGCAGCCGCTCCATCAGCACGGGCAGGAACACGATCTCGCCGATGTCGGTCATGCCGATGGTCATCGAGCGCTTGACACTGGCCGGATCGAAGCCCTGCTGCTGGTTGAGGCCGCCATGGATCAGGGCCAGCGCCTCGCCCACCGGGCCGGCCAGCTGCTCGGCAAACGGCGTGGGCACCATGCCGGC
This sequence comes from uncultured Aquincola sp., assembly GCF_964001545.1. Classification (NCBI taxonomy): domain Bacteria; kingdom Pseudomonadati; phylum Pseudomonadota; class Betaproteobacteria; order Burkholderiales; family Sphaerotilaceae; genus Aquincola; species uncultured Aquincola sp. The sequence continues at coordinate 1,953 of NZ_CAXFDV010000250.1, read as the reverse complement.
CGGCGTGCGCAGGAACAGCTCGTCACCCAGCAACCGGCGCAGCTTGGCCAACGAGTTGCTGACGGCCGGCTGCGTCAGGCCCAGCTGCTCGGCCACCTTGGACACGCGCCGCTCGCGCATCAGCTGCTGGAACAGCACCAGCTGGTTGAGGTCGATGTCGGTCAGCTCCATGTGCCCTCCTGCAGGCCGCCCCAGGCCGCCGTGGCCATGGCGCCGCGCATCACCTCAATGAACCGCCGCAGCCGCGCCGGTTGCCAGCGGCCCGGTGGATACACCAGCCACACCGGCAGCGGGTCGGCATGCCATTGGGGCGTGAGCTGCAGCAGCCGGCCTTGGGCCAGGTCTTCGGCCATCAGCCAGGCCGAGCCCACGGCCACGCCCAGGCCCTGCAGCGCGGCACTGCGCAGCGCGTACAGGCTGTCGGTGGCCATGCGCGGGCGCAGCGCCAGCGTGGCCTGCTCGCCGGTGGCCTCGTGCGTCAGCGTGATGCTGTCGCGGTAGTAGGTGCGCAGCGCCAGCCAGGGCAGCTCGGCCAGTGCCTGCGCCTGCGCGGGCGGCGGCCGGCCGGCCAGCACCGAGGGCGCCGCCACCACGATGCGGGGCACCTCCGACAGCCGGATGGCCACCACCGACGGGTCGGTGACCGCGCCCACGTGGATGGCGCAGTCGATGCCGTCGGCCACGAAGTCGGGCGTGCCGTCGTGCAGCAGCCATTCCACCGACACCCGCGGCCAGCGGCGCAGGTAGTCGGCCAGCGGCGCCACCAGCCGCTGTTGGCCGAAGGCATGCGGCACCACCACGCGCAGCGTGCCTTCGGGCTCGTCCACCGCGCCGCGCAGATCGGCTTCCAGCGCCTGCCAGTCGTCCAGCAGCGCACGGGCGCGGTGGTAGGCGCGCTCGCCGTCTTCGGTGAGCTTCATCGTGTGAGTGGACCGCTTGAGCAGCGGCAGGCCCAGCGCCCGTTCCAGCGCCTGCAGCCGGCGGCTGATGGTGGGCTGGGTGGTGCCCATCTGCGCCGCCGCGGCCGAGAGGCTGCCGGCCTCGACGATGCGCACGAAGGTCTGCATCAGCGCGATGCGGTCCAGCGACAACGGGGCGGGTGATTCGGCATTGGTCATACGCGCACTGTATGAGCCATCTGCGCCGGGCGCTACTACACGCGCCGTGCCTGGCTGGCCACACTGCGGCCATCGCATCACAACCCAGGCTTTTCACCATGTCAGCCATTCACGCAACGCATGTCACACCCGCCGCACCGGCAGCTGCCCTGTCCACCGGCCTGGTGGCCCTGCTGGCCGGCGCGGCCGGGCTGTCGGTCGCCTCGCTGTACTACAGCCAGCCGATGCTGGGCGTGCTGGGGCCCGACATCGGCGCCAGCGAGCGCACGGTGGGCGGCATTCCCATGCTCACGCAGCTGGGCTATGCGCTGGGCATCGGCCTGCTGGCGCCGCTGGGCGACCGTTACGACCGCCGCCGCATCATCCTCGTCAAGGCCGGGCTGCTGGCGCTGGCGCTGCTGGTGGCCGGTGCGGCGCCTTCGGTGGCCTGGCTGCTGGCGGCCAGCCTGGCCATCGGCCTGACGGCCACGCTGGCGCAGGACGTGGTGCCCGCCGCCGCCACGCTGGCGCCCGAGGCGCACCGCGGCAAGGTGGTGGGCACGGTGATGACGGGGCTGCTGGGCGGCATCCTGCTGTCGCGGGTGGTCAGTGGCTTCGTGGCCGAGCATTTCGGCTGGCGCGTGGTGTTCATCGCAGCGGCGCTCAGCATCGTGGCGGTGGGGGCGGCGGTGTGGCGCGGCTTGCCGCGCTTCCGGCCCACCACGCAGGTGGGCTACGGGGCGCTGCTGGGCTCGCTGGTCAAGCTGTGGCGGCGTCACCCCGCGCTGCGGCATGCGGCCTGGGCGCAGGGGCTGCTGTCGGTGGGCTTCAGCGCCTTCTGGTCGACGCTGGCGGT
>NZ_CAXFDV010000249.1:0-10237 GCF_964001545.1 uncultured Aquincola sp. | reverse complement strand
CGATGATGTAAGGAACGCCAACCTGACGCGACAGCAGGATGTGTTCGCGGGTCTGGGGCATCGGGCCGTCAGCGGCCGAGCACACCAGGATCGCGCCGTCCATCTGCGCCGCACCCGTGATCATGTTCTTCACGTAGTCGGCGTGGCCCGGGCAGTCCACGTGCGCGTAGTGGCGGTTGGCGGTCTCGTACTCGACGTGCGCGGTGTTGATCGTGATGCCACGCGCCTTTTCTTCCGGCGCCGCGTCGATCTGGTCGTACGCCTTGGCTTCGCCGCCGAACTTGGCCGACAGGATCGTCGTGATCGCCGCCGTCAGCGTCGTCTTGCCATGGTCCACGTGGCCGATCGTCCCCACGTTGACGTGCGGCTTGGTCCGCTCGAATTTACCTTTTGCCATTTCAATTTCTCCGTATCAAAGAGCAGTGCCAGTGCTCAGGTTTTAGGTTTCCGACCGGGTGCTGGTTCGTCCGTCACTGGCAGCGGACGGCACCCGGCCGAAGACCGGCTGGTTGTGGTTGCTTACTTGCCGCGAGCGGTGATGATCGCGTCGGCGACGTTCTTCGGAGCTTCGCTGTAGTGCTTGAACTCCATCGTGTACGTCGCACGGCCTTGCGTGGCCGAGCGCAGGCTGGTCGAGTAGCCGAACATCTCGGACAGCGGCACTTCGGCCTTGATGACCTTGCCGCCGCCAGGCATGTCGTCCATGCCCTGCACCATGCCGCGACGGCTGGACAGGTCACCCATGACGGTACCGGCGTAGTCTTCCGGCGTCTCGACTTCCACGGCCATCATCGGCTCGAGGATGACCGGGCTGGCCCGGCGCATGGCTTCCTTGAAGCCCATCGAGGCGGCCATCTTGAACGCGTTTTCGTTCGAGTCCACGTCGTGGTACGAACCGAAGGTCAGCGTGGCCTTGACGTCCACCACCGGGAAGCCGGCCAGCACGCCGTTCGGCAGCGTGTCGATGATGCCCTTTTCCACCGCGGGGATGTACTCGCGCGGCACCACGCCGCCCTTGATGGCGTCGACAAACTCAAAGCCCTTGCCCGGCTCTTGCGGCTCCAGCGTCAGCACGACGTGGCCGTACTGGCCCTTGCCGCCCGACTGGCGCACGAACTTGCCTTCGACGTCGGTCGCGGTCTTGCGGATGGTTTCGCGGTAGGCCACCTGCGGCTTGCCGACGTTGGCTTCCACGCCGAACTCGCGCTTCATGCGGTCGACGATGATTTCCAGGTGCAGCTCGCCCATGCCCGAGATGATGGTCTGGCCCGATTCTTCGTCGGTGCGCACGCGGAACGACGGGTCTTCAGCGGCCAGGCGCGACAGGGCGATGCCCATCTTTTCCTGGTCGGCCTTGGTCTTGGGTTCCACGGCCTGCGAGATCACCGGCTCAGGGAAGACCATCTTTTCCAGCGTAATCACGGCGTCCGGATCGCACAGGGTTTCGCCCGTGGTCACGTCCTTCAGGCCCACGCAGGCGGCGATGTCGCCGGCCAGAATTTCCTTGATTTCTTCACGCTGGTTGGCGTGCATCTGCAGGATCCGGCCGATACGTTCCTTCTTGCCCTTGATCGGGTTGTAGACGGTCGAGCCGGAAGCCAGCACGCCCGAGTACACGCGAACGAAGGTCAGCTGGCCGACGAACGGGTCGGTCATCAGCTTGAAGGCCAGGGCCGAGAACTTCTCGCTGTCGTCCGCCTTGCGGAAGACTTCCTTCTCGTCGTCGTCCGTGCCGCCGACCGGGGGGATGTCCACCGGCGAGGGCAGGAAGTCGATCACCGCGTCGAGCATGCGCTGCACGCCCTTGTTCTTGAAGGCGGTGCCGCACAGCATCGGCTGGATTTCGGTGGCGATGGTGCGGGTGCGCAGGCCGAGCTTGATCTCTTCCTCGGACAGTTCGCCCGATTCGAGGTACTTGTTCATCAGCTCTTCGCTGGCTTCGGCCGCGGCCTCGACCATGCCTTCACGCCACTTCTCGCACTCGGCCTGCAGCTCGGCGGGGATGTCCTCGTACGAGAACTTCATGCCTTGCGAGGCCTCGTCCCAGATGATGGCCTTCATCTTGAAGAGGTCCACCACGCCCTTGAAGTTGTCTTCGGCGCCGATGGGCACCACGACGGGCACGGGGTTGGCCTTCAGGCGGGTCTTCATCTGGTCATAGACCTTGAAGAAGTTCGCGCCGGTGCGGTCCATCTTGTTGACGAACGCCAGACGGGGCACCTTGTACTTGTTGGCCTGGCGCCAGACGGTTTCCGACTGGGGCTGCACGCCACCCACGGCGCAGTACACCATGCAGGCGCCGTCCAGCACGCGCATGGAACGCTCCACCTCGATGGTGAAGTCCACGTGCCCCGGGGTGTCGATGATGTTGAAGCGATGCTCCGGATAGGACATGTCCATGCCCTTCCAGAAGCAGGTCGTCGCTGCCGACGTGATGGTGATGCCCCGCTCCTGCTCCTGCTCCATCCAGTCCATCGTCGCGGCGCCGTCGTGCACCTCGCCGATCTTGTGGTTCACACCGGTGTAGTACAGGATGCGCTCGGTCGTGGTGGTCTTGCCGGCATCGATGTGCGCAGAGATACCGATGTTGCGGTAGCGCTCGATGGGAGTTTTGCGGGACATGGTGTTGCTCCAAATACAGGGGCCGCTCGCGGGTTGGTGCAAACCCGAAGAGCGGCCAGGGGAACGTAGGACTGGGACGACTTAGAAGCGGAAGTGCGAGAAGGCCTTGTTGGCCTCTGCCATGCGGTGCACTTCGTCGCGCTTCTTCATCGCGCCGCCGCGGCCTTCAGAGGCCTCCAGCAGCTCATTGGCCAGGCGCGCGGCCATCGACTTCTCGCCACGCTTGCGGGCGGAGTCCTTGAGCCAGCGCATCGCGAGCGCCATGCGGCGGACGGGGCGAACTTCCACGGGAACTTGGTAGTTCGCACCACCGACGCGGCGGCTCTTGACTTCGACCATCGGCTTCACGTTGTTCAGCGCGGTCATGAAGATCTCGAGCGGATCCTTGTTGGCCTTCTTCTCGACCTGGTCGAGGGCACCGTAAATGATGCGCTCGGCCACGGCCTTCTTGCCGGATTCCATCACGACGTTCATGAACTTCGAGAGATCGACGCTGCCGAACTTCGGGTCGGGCAGGATCTCGCGCTTGGGTACTTCGCGGCGACGCGGCATGGGAGTCTTCCTTTATCAGCTTCAGTTGGCGCGAGCTTCGTGCCCTTGCCTTGGATGGCCATAGCCTGAAACAACCATCCACTTACTCGGCGAGCCCTGGGGCCCTCCGCAACGTGCAACCGGCTTGCGGCCGATCGCGCTGGTGGCCTTAGGCCTTCTTCGGGCGCTTGGCGCCGTACTTGGAGCGAGATTGCTTGCGGTCCTTGACGCCTTGCAGGTCGAGGGAGCCGCGCACGATGTGGTAACGCACACCGGGCAGGTCCTTCACACGGCCGCCGCGCACGAGCACGACGCTGTGTTCCTGCAGGTTGTGGCCTTCACCGCCGATGTACGAGATGACCTCGAAACCGTTGGTCAGGCGCACCTTGGCGACCTTACGCAGCGCCGAGTTCGGCTTCTTCGGGGTCGTGGTGTAGACGCGGGTGCAGACACCGCGGCGCTGGGGGCCGCCCTGCATGGCAGGCGACTTGGACTTCGTGGCTTCGACCTCACGGCCGTGGCGCACGAGCTGGTTGATGGTAGGCATGTGGACTTGTTCCCGTTTGAAGTCACGCAATTTTTTCTGTCGGGAGAAGCCACAGCGCTCTTGTGTGGGACGACCTGAGCGCCGCGCGGGGCGCAGCAGGCGACAAAGAGCGCAGCAGAATCTGCCGAAGAACCTGCGAGTATATTCGCAGTTCAATGAGCCGCGCAAGCCGATGACCCTGAACCCGCCCGAGCCCGACGCCGTGGTCGTCGACACCAACGTCGCGCTGGACTGGCTGGTGTTCCGCAACCCGGCGGTGACGCCGCTGTTCGAGCAGATCGCCGCCGGCCGCCTGCGCTGGCTGGGCTGCGAGCGCATGCGCGATGAGCTGGCGCACGTGCTGTCGCGCGGGCTGGGCGGCCGGCTGGGCGACCAGCCCGCCGAACCGGTGCTGCAGGCCTGGTGCAGCCATGTCCGGATGCAGCCGGCGCCGGTGCCGGGCGTCACGCAGCGCCTGCACTGCAGCGATGCCGACGACCAGGTGTTCATCGACGCCGCCGTGGTGTGGCAGGCGCGCTGGCTGGTCACACGCGACCGCGCGCTGCTCAAGCTGGCCAAACGCGCCCGCCGCTGGGGCGTGGAGGTGCAGACGCCCGAGCGCTGCATCGAACAGATGCGTTCAGCCGCCGGTCCAGCCCAAGGCTGAACACGCCTCCTCAGGAGGAGCGAGCGCAGCGAGCTCGGGGCACCGCCAATGAAAAAGGGGCAGCCGAAGCCGCCCCCTCCAGATGCAGGCCACCGCGCGGGCGGCCTGTCTGTCCGGCCTTACTCGGCCGCCTCGTCCGGCGTGTCGCTGCCCACCGCGGCCAGTTGCGCGGCAGCCAGCTCTTCGGCTTCCTGCAGCGCGATGGCGCGGCGTTCGCTCTCGTCCATGTCTTCCTTGGCGCGGCGTGCGTCGTGGAAGGCCATGCCGGTGCCCGCGGGAATCAGGCGACCGACGATCACGTTTTCCTTCAGGCCACGCAGCTCGTCGCGCTTGCCCATGATGGCCGCTTCGGTCAGCACGCGGGTGGTTTCCTGGAAGGAAGCCGCGGAGATGAACGAGTCGGTCGACAGCGAAGCCTTGGTAATGCCCAGCAGCACGTCGGCGTGCGTGGCCGTGACCTTGCCTTCACCGCGCAGGCGGTCGTTGGTGTCCAGCAGCTCCGAACGCTCGACCTGCTCGCCGGCGATGTAGGACGACTCGCCCGGGTTGACGATCTGCACGCGGCGCAGCATCTGGCGAACGATCACCTCGATGTGCTTGTCGTTGATCTTCACGCCCTGCAGACGGTAGACGTCCTGCACTTCGTCGACGATGTAGCGCGCCAGTTCCTCGATGCCCAGCAGGCGCAGGATGTCCTGCGGGTCCGCCGCGCCGTCGACGATCAGCTCGCCCCGGTTCACCACCTGGCCTTCGTGCACCAGGATGTTCTTTTCCTTGGGCACCAGCTCCTCGTACACCTTGCCGTCCGGATCGGTGATCTGCAGGCGCACCTTGCCCTTGGTCTCCTTGCCGAACGACACGGTACCGGTCTGCTCGGCCAGCGTGCCGACGTCCTTCGGCGAACGCGCTTCGAACAGCTCGGCCACTCGCGGCAGACCGCCGGTGATGTCGCGGGTCTTCTGACCTTCCACCGGGATACGTGCCAGCACTTCACCGGGGGCCAGGTCCTGGCCGTCGCGGATCTGCACCAGCGCGCCCACCGGGAAGCCGATGGTCACCGAGTGGTCGGTGCCAGGGATCTTGACTTCCTGGCCGCCGGCATCCAGCAGCTTGACCTGCGGGCGCACCACCTTCGTGGCACCGCGGCGCTTCGGGTCGATCACCACCAGCGTCGACAGGCCGGTGACTTCGTCCACCTGCTTGGCAACGGTCACGCCCTCTTCCACGTTCTCGAACTTCGCCTTGCCGGCGAATTCCGTGATGATGGGTCGGGTCAGCGGGTCCCAGTTGGCCAGCACGGTGCCGGCCTTGATGGTCTGGTCGGCATGCACGTTCAGCGTGGCGCCGTACGGCACCTTGTGACGCTCGCGCTCACGGCCGTGCGGGTCGAGGATGACGATCTCGCCCGAACGCGAAATGACCACCAGTTCGCCCTTGCCGTTGGTGACGTAGCGCATCGTGGCGTTGAAGCCGATGATGCCGTCGCTCTTGGCTTCGACGCTGTTGGCCACCGCGGCGCGCGAAGCGGCACCACCGATGTGGAAGGTCCGCATCGTCAGCTGCGTGCCCGGCTCACCGATCGACTGCGCGGCGATCACGCCCACCGCCTCGCCCACGTTCACCAGGCCGCCACGGCCCAGGTCGCGGCCGTAGCACTTGGCGCACAGGCCGAAACGCGTGTCGCAGGTCAGCGGCGTGCGCACCTTCACCTCGTCGGCGCCGGCGGCTTCCAGCACGTCCAGCGTCTCTTCGTCGAGCATCTGGCCGGCCGGCACCAGCAGCTGCTGGTTCTCGGGGTGCAGCACCTCGACCGCGGCGACGCGGCCCAGGATGCGGTCACGCAGCGATTCGATGACTTCACCACCTTCGACCAGCGCGCGCATGGCGATGCCGTTCTCGGTGCCGCAATCGACTTCGGTGACCACCAGGTCCTGCGTCACGTCCACCAGACGACGGGTCAGGTAGCCGGAGTTCGCGGTCTTCAGCGCCGTGTCCGCCAGGCCCTTACGAGCACCGTGGGTGGAGATGAAGTACTGCAGAACGTTCAGGCCTTCGCGGAAGTTCGCGGTGATCGGCGTCTCGATGATCGAGCCGTCAGGCTTGGCCATCAGGCCGCGCATGCCGGCCAGCTGGCGGATCTGCGCGGCGGAACCCCGGGCGCCCGAGTCGGCCATCATGTAGATGGAGTTGAACGACTCCTGGTCCACTTCCTTGCCGTGGCGGTCCTGCACCTTCTGCTTGGAGAGCTGGGCCATCATGACCTTGCCCACCTCGTCACCGGTCTTGCCCCAGATGTCCACGACCTTGTTGTAGCGCTCACCGGCGGTCACCAGGCCCGAGACGTACTGCTGCTCGATCTCCTTGACTTCCTTTTCGGCGCGGTCGATCAGGCCCTGCTTCTCCTTGGGCACCAGCATGTCGTCGATGGCGATGGAGATGCCGGCGCGCGTGGCCAGGCGGAAGCCCGACTGCAGCAGCTTGTCGGCGAAGACCACCGTCTCCTTCAGACCGCAGGTGCGGAAGGACACGTTGATCAGCTTGGAGATCTCCTTCTTCTTCAGCGCCTTGTTGATGTTGCTGAAGGGCAGGCCCTTGGGCAGGATCTCGGACAGCAGCGCACGGCCGACGGTGGTGTCGACGAGCTTGGTCTCCGGCACGAACTCGCCGGTTTCCTTGTTCTTCGTGTACTGCGTCAGGCGCACGCTGATCTTGGCGGTGATTTCCACGGCGCCGTTGTCCAGCGCGCGCTGCACTTCCACCACGTCGGAGAAGATCAGGCCTTCGCCCTTGCCGTTGGTGCGCTCGCGGGTCGCGTAGTACAGACCCAGCACCACGTCCTGCGACGGCACGATCGACGGTTCGCCGTTGGCCGGGAACAGCACGTTGTTGGAGGCCAGCATCAGCGTGCGGGCTTCCATCTGCGCTTCGATCGACAGCGGCACGTGGACGGCCATCTGGTCGCCGTCGAAGTCGGCATTGAACGCCGCGCACACCAGCGGGTGCAGCTGGATGGCCTTGCCTTCGATCAGCACCGGCTCGAACGCCTGGATGCCCAGGCGGTGCAGCGTCGGCGCGCGGTTCAGCAGCACCGGGTGTTCCTTGATGACTTCTTCAAGGATGTCCCAGACCACCGGCGTGCCGCTCTCGACTTCCTTCTTGGCGGCCTTGATGGTGGTGGCGATGCCCATCGCCTCCAGGCGCGAGAAGATGAAGGGCTTGAACAGCTCCAGCGCCATCAGCTTGGGCAGGCCGCACTGGTGCAGCTTGAGCGTCGGGCCCACCACGATGACCGAACGGCCCGAGTAGTCGACGCGCTTGCCCAGCAGGTTCTGGCGGAAGCGGCCGCTCTTGCCCTTGATCATGTCGGCCAGCGACTTCAGCGCGCGCTTGTTGGCACCGGTCATCGCCTTGCCGCGACGGCCGTTGTCCAGCAGCGAGTCGACCGCTTCCTGCAACATGCGCTTTTCGTTGCGCACGATGATCTCGGGCGCCTTCAGCTCCAGCAGCCGCGCCAGGCGGTTGTTGCGGTTGATGACGCGGCGATACAGGTCGTTCAGGTCGGACGTGGCGAAGCGGCCGCCATCCAGCGGCACCAGCGGACGCAGGTCCGGCGGCAGCACGGGCAGCACTTCCAGCACCATCCAGCTCGGCCGGATGCCCGAACGCTTGAAGGCTTCCATCACCTTCAGGCGCTTGGAGTTCTTCTTGATCTTGAGCTCGGAGCCGGTCATGTCGCCGCGGAGCTTCTCGATCTCGACGTCGAGATCCATCTCCTCCAGCAGCTTCTTGATGCCCTCGGCGCCCATCAGCGCGACGAACTCTTCGCCGAACTCGATGCGCTTGGCGTCGTAGTCGTCCTCGCTCATGATCGAGAACTTCTTCAGCGGGGTCATGCCGGGGTCGACCACGACATAGGCTTCGAAGTACAGCACGCGCTCGATGTCGCGCAGCGTCATGTCGAGCACCAGGCCCAGACGCGACGGCAGCGACTTCAGGAACCAGATGTGCGCGCACGGCGCCGCCAGGTCGATGTGACCCATGCGGTCGCGGCGGACCTTGGTCTGCGTGACTTCAACGCCGCACTTCTCGCAGATGACGCCGCGGTGCTTAAGGCGCTTGTACTTGCCGCACAGGCACTCGTAGTCCTTGATGGGGCCGAAGATCTTGGCGCAGAACAAGCCATCGCGCTCGGGCTTGAACGTGCGGTAGTTGATCGTCTCGGGCTTCTTCACTTCGCCGAACGACCACGAGCGGATCTTTTCGGGCGAGGCCAGCCCGATCTTGATCGCGTCGAAGTGTTCGTCGGGCGTGAATTGCTTGAAAAGGTCGAGTAGTCCCTTCATGCCTTTTCTCCTGTTCCCTTAGTTGCGCTCGAGCTCGATGTCGATGCCGAGCGAACGGATTTCCTTCACCAGCACGTTGAACGATTCCGGCATGCCGGCTTCGATCGAGTGCTCGCCCTTGACGATGTTCTCGTAGACCTTGGTGCGGCCGTTCACGTCGTCGGACTTCACGGTCAGCATCTCCTGCAGGATGTACGAGGCGCCATAGGCTTCCAGCGCCCACACTTCCATTTCGCCGAAGCGCTGGCCACCGAACTGCGCCTTGCCGCCCAGCGGCTGCTGGGTGACGAGCGAGTACGGGCCGGTGGAGCGGGCGTGCATCTTGTCGTCGACCAGGTGGTGCAGCTTCAGCACGTGCATGTAGCCCACGGTCACGGGGCGCTCGAAGGCGTCGCCGGTGCGGCCGTCATGCAGCGTGGCCTGGGTGCGCGTCTCGGTCAGGCCCTTGGCCTTGGCCACGTCGTCCGGGTAAGCCAGCTTCAGCATGCCGCGGATTTCCTCCTCGGCCGCGCCGTCGAACACCGGCGTCGCGAACGGCACGCCGTTCTCGAGGTTCTTGGCCATCTCCACGATGTCGTCGTCGCTGAACGAGGACAGGTCCTCGGTCGTGCCGCCCGACTGGTTGTAGAGCTGGTCGAAGAACTTGCGCAGCTCGGCCGCACGCGACTCCTTCTGCAGCAGGTCGCCGATGCGCTGGCCGATGCCCTTGCCGGCCCAGCCCAGGTGCACTTCCAGCACCTGACCCACGTTCATCCGCGAAGGCACGCCCAGCGGGTTCAGCACGATGTCGCACGGCGTGCCGTCGGCCATGTAGGGCATGTCTTCGATCGGGGTGATCTTGGACACGACACCCTTGTTGCCGTGACGGCCGGCCATCTTGTCGCCAGGCTGCAGGCGGCGCTTGACGGCCAGGTACACCTTGACCATCTTCAGCACGCCGGCCGGCAGCTCGTCGCCTTGCGTCAGCTTCTTGCGCTTTTCTTCGAAAGCCAGGTCGAAGCTGTGGCGGGTCTGCTCGAGCGAGTTCTTGATCGACTCGAGCTGGTTGGCCACTTCGTCCTCGGCCGGGCGCACGTCGAACCAGTGGTACTTCTCGATCGAGGCCAGGTAGGCCTTGTCGATGGTCGTGCCCTTGGCCAGCTTCTGCGGGCCGCCGTTGGCGACCTTGCCGTTCAGCAGCTTCTCGATACGGTCGAAGGCGTCGGCCTCGACGATGCGCAGCTGGTCGTTCAGGTCCAGGCGGAAGCGCTTGAGTTCATCGTCGATGATCTGCTGGGCGCGCTTGTCACGCTGGATGCCTTCACGGGTGAACACCTGCACGTCGATGACGGTGCCGCTGGTGCCCTGGTCCACGCGCAGCGAGGTGTCCTTCACGTCGGACGCCTTCTCGCCGAAGATCGCGCGCAGCAGCTTTTCTTCCGGCGTCAGCGTGGTTTCGCCCTTCGGCGTCACCTTGCCCACCAGCACGTCGCCCGGGTTCACCTCGGCGCCCACGTACACGATGCCCGACTCGTCCAGGCGAGCCAGCTGCTGCTCGGACAGGTTGGG
>NZ_CAXFDV010000248.1:0-2077 GCF_964001545.1 uncultured Aquincola sp. | reverse complement strand
TGGCCTTCACCCAGCAGGGCCGCCACCGGCAGGTTCAGGTGCTGGCCCAGCAGGTCGAGCATGGCCGATTCCACCGCGGTGACCGCATGGATGGTGGTGCGCAGGTCGAAGGTCTGCAGGCCGCGGCCGCCGGCGTCGCGGTCGGCAAAGGCCTGCTGCAGTGTGCGCAACAGCCCGGCATGGCTGCCCACCGGCTGGCCCACCACCAGCGGCCGGGCGTCTTCCAGCGTCTGGCGGATCTTCTCGCCGCCCGGCACCTCGCCGACGCCGGTGCGGCCGGCGCTGTCGGTCAGGATGAGCAGGTTGCGGGTGAAAAACGGCCCGTGCGCACCGCTGAGGTTGAGCAGCATGCTGTCGCGGCCGGCGACTGGGATCACCTGCAGCGCGGTGATCAAGGGTGTTGAAGAGAGGCTCATGGCAAGGTCCAGGTCTTAATCAGCGGTGATTTTTCCGGTCTCGATCACCTTCTTCCAGCGCGCGAACTCGCTGGCCTGGAAGGTGGCGAACTGGGCGGGCGTGTTGCCCACCACTTCGAGGCCGACGGACGTGAACTGCTGCTGCACCTGCGGGTCGTGCAGCGCGGCCAGCAGGGCCTCGTGGAACTTGCTGCGCACGTCGGCCGGCAGGCCCTTGGGCGCCACCACCGCCTGCCACGAATACACGTCGGCGTTCTTCACACCGGCCTCGGCCAGCGTGGGCACGTCGGGCAGCACCGCTGCGCGCTTGGCGCCGGTGACCGCCAGCGCCCGCAGCTTGCCGGCCTTGATGTGCTGCAGCACCGCGTTGACGTTCTGGAACGAGGCTTCCACCTGCGCGCCCAGCAGGTCGGAGATGGCCGGGCCGCCGCCCTTGTACGGGATGTGCAGGCCGCTGGTGCCCGTCTCCTGCCAGAAGAGTTCGGCCGTCAAGTGGTCGCTGCTGCCGTTGCCCGAAGAGGCGAAGGTCATCTTGCCCGGCTGCGACTTCAGGTGGCCGATGACGTCTGCCACCGTCTTGTAGGGCGACGCGGCCGGCACCACCAGCACGTTGGGCGCCTGCACCAGCACGGTGATGGGGTCGAAGTCCTTCAGCGCGTCGTACGGCATCGACTTGATGAGGTGCGGCGCGATGACCAGCGGCCCCAGCGAGGTGACCAGGAAGGTGTAGCCGTCGGGCGCTGCGCGCTTGACCTGCGCTGCCCCGATGGTGCCGGTGGCGCCCGCCTTGTTGTCGACGATGAAGGTCTGGTTGAAGGTTTTGCCCAGCGCAGCGCCCATCGCGCGGGCCACGGTGTCGGTGCTGCCGCCGGGCGGGAACGGCACCAGCAGCGTGACGGGCTTGGCGGGCCAGGCCTGGGCCTGGGCGCCGGCCACCAGGGCCAGGCCCAGCGTGGCGGCAGCAAACAACTTCTTCATGCCATGTCTCCTGAAAAACGCGGGGGGATGGGCGGGGCGGCTGCGCACGGTAGCGCTACCACCGTCGGCAGCAATGGTAGCGCTACCGCGCCCGCGTCTGCGATTCGCAGAACTACTTATCGGGGTGTTCAGGCGCTGGCGCGCTCGACGATGGAAAAGCCGATGTCCACCACTTGCTCGGCCACCGCCCTGCCCTCGGCCCGCTCGACGATGAAGCGGGCAGCCTGCTGGCCGATGGCGCGGCTGTCGATGCGCACGGTGGTCAGCGCGGGATGCAGGTCGGCGGCGAATTCCAGGTCGCCGAAGCCCATGACCGCCAGCTGCCTGGGCACGTCCAGCCCACGGGCCTGCGCTTCGGTGAGCACGCCCAGCGCCAGCAGGTCGGAGCTGCAGAACACCGCGTCCACCGACGGGTCGGCCGCCAGCAGCTGCGCCAGTGCCCCGCGGCCGCTGCCCAGCGTGGTGGGCGCAGGCACCGTCACCAGCGCCGGCTCGGGCAGGCCCAGCGCTACCGCCGCCTGGCGAAAGGCCGCGTGCCGGCGCGCCGAGCGTTCATCGTCGCCGGCCACCACCGCCAGCCGCCGTCGCCCGCGGCCGTGCAGGAAGGCGGCCACCGCGCGGCCCACCTCGACATGCGAAAAGCCCACCAGCATGTCGATGGGCGTGGGCGTCAGGTCCCAGGT
>NZ_CAXFDV010000247.1:0-7280 GCF_964001545.1 uncultured Aquincola sp. | reverse complement strand
CAACTCATTCACCGACTTGGCCGGCGATGAGGGCCCGACGGCCAACACCATGGGCACGCTGGCGATGAGGCCGACGGGCGTGAAGTCCTTGATCGAGTCGTACGGCAGCTTGGGATACAGCGAGGGCGCGGCCAGGTGGTTGACTGGCGAGGCGATGCCCAGCGTGTAGCCGTCCGGCGCCGACTTGGCCACCGCATCCAGGCCCAGCGTGCCGCTGGCGCCGGCCTTGTTTTCCACGATCACCGGCTGGCCCAGTTCCCTGGCCAGCTCCGGCGCCAGGATGCGCGCGCTCAGGTCCACGTTGCCGCCCGGCGGAAACGGCACGATGAGCTTGATGGGCTTGTTCGGATAGCCGGCCTGCGCATGAAGCGCGAGCGGCAGTGCGGCCAGCGGCAGCGCCGCGAACGCCAGCACCAGGCGTCGGTTGAGGGTCATCTTGTCTCCGTGACAGCAGCAGGCGCCCGTTCATCGCGAACGCCCGGTATGCGGCGCAGTATTGGGCCGCCAACGCCCGCGGTCCAATCGATGTTTTCTGCCGATTCATCGATGGCACTTGGCCAATGCCGCCGGCATCGAGGCCAGAGGTCTCGCAACGGCCGCTTGACCCGGCCGCCCGCACGGCGCAGTGTCGGGGCCTTGTTGTCCACACCACCCCCTGCGATGACCCAACGCCCTGAGCTTCCACCCTGGCTGGCCGCCGCCCGTGAGCACTGGACCTGGCGCGGCGGCAAGCGCCCCGCCTTTGCCACCGAACCCGGGCCCGGCCAGGAATCGGTGTGGGACTACCCGCGCCCACCGGCGCTGGTGCCCGATGCGCGCGAGGTGACCATCCATTGGCAGGGCCTGCCGGTGGCCCGCACGCAGCGCGCCATCCGGCTGCTGGAAACCTCGCACCCGCCCAGCTTCTACATTCCCTGGGCCGATGTGGACCGCCGCCTGCTGCAGCGGACCGAAGGCAGCTCGTTCTGTGAATGGAAGGGCCCGGCCCAGTACTGGAGCCTGGTGCACGAAGGCCGGCACCTGGACCGCATCGCGTGGAGCTACCCGCAGCCGCTGGCCGGCGCCGAGGCCATCGCCGACTGCGTGGCCTTCTACGCCGAAGGCCTGGACTGCCGCGTCGGCGGCCAGCCGGTGACACCGCAGCCCGGCGGCTTTTACGGCGGCTGGGTGACGCCGGAGCTGGTGGGGCCGTTCAAGGGCGGGCCGGGGTCGACGGGCTGGTAGGCCGCCAGGCCGGTTCAGGCCTGGCGAACCGCGCCGATGAGCACACCGGCCAGCACCAGGCCCAGCGCCATCAATTGCACGGGGGCCAGCGCTTCGCCCAGCACGACGGCGGCGCCGATGACCGCGACCACCGGCAGCCAGGCGGTGGACAGCGCGGCCTGCGTGGCCGTGGCCCGGCGGGCGCCCGCATACCAGAGCCAGAAGCCGATGACGGTGGGCACCCAGGCATACCAGGCGATCGCGGCCAGCGCCGCCCACTGGCCTGACGGATCCGCCGCCACACCCGCACGCGGCAAGCCCACCGCCCAGGCCAGGGCAGCGGCCGGCAGCGACAGCAGCAGGCCGCCGGCAGACATCAACGTGGCCATGGCCAGCGGTTCCACGGGGATGCGCAGGCGGCGCTGCCCCAGGATGAAGATGACTTCACAAGCCACCGCCGCAGTCACCAGCCCGATGCCCAGGCCGCGGTGCGGCAACTGCCCGCCCTGGACCGCGCCACCGCCTGTCGACAGCAGCAGCACCCCGGCGGTGGCCAGCGCAATGCCCAGCAGCGCGGCCATGCCAGGTCGCTCACCCAGGATCACGATCGCAAACAAGGCTGCCATGGCGGGCAGCGTGCCGGTGACCACGCCGGCATCGGCCGCGCTGGCCATGGAGGTGCCAGCAATCAGCAGCGCCGTGTAGCCCACGCTGCCCGATGCAGCCTGCACCAGCAGAATCCACGCATCGCGCCGGCCAGGTCGGGGCCAGGCCGGGCGAAAGATCACGCACAGCAGCAGCAGCGCCGGCAAGGCCATCAGGTGCCGCAAGGCGGTGGCTGCGAACGGCTCGATCTGCACGCCGATGAGCTTGCTGGCCACCACCGAGGTGCCCACCGTGGCCATCGCGGTGCCGCACAGCACAGCACCCCACACAGACGCGCGGGCCTCTGGTGGGGAAGAAGAGGGAAGGCTGGAGGTCGACATGCCCGCAGGATGTCGCCTGTGCCACCGCCGATCTAGAACGTTATTGCGCCTGCAGGCAGCGGCGGCCTGCCGCCTTGCGCCACGCCCCGGGTGTGTAGCCGAATTGCCGGGTGAAGACACGCGTCAGGTGGCTCTGGTCGCTGAAGCCGCAGGCCAGCGCGGTGTCGGCCAGCGTCCAGCCGGCGGCCATGCGATCACGCGCCCGCTGCAGCCGCCACTGCAGCCACCAGGCCATGGGCGGCAAGCCGTGCCGGCGGCCGAATTGCCGCACCAGCGTGTACCGGCTGGTGCCCGCCAACGCTGCCAGTTCATCCAGCGTCGGCGCATGCGCCAGGTCGTCGGCCAGGCGTTCAGCCACCCGGGCCAGGTGGGCTTCGTCGGGCCTGGCGGATCGCGCTGCCGGGGTGGGTTCAAAGCTGCGACCGACGGCCAGCAGCAGCTTCTCCTCCAGCAATGCCGGGTCGGACGCTGCAAAGGCCCCGTCCAGCGTTGCGCGCAGCGCTGCTGCATCGATGACGGGCGCATGCCACTCCAGGCTGGCCGCCTGCGCCACGCCGAGCAGGCGGGCCATGGCAGCCGGTTCGAGGTGGAACATGCGCCAGCGCCGACCAGCATCGCCGATGGGTATGCCGTCATGCACCTCGCCCGGGTTGTGGGTGATGCACTGACCCGCCAAAGCCTCGACCATGCCGCGGCCGCTGGCCGACTTCTGCGCCCCGCGGTCGATCAGGCCCAGGCCGTACTGCCCATGCCAGTGGCGGGGAAAACTGCGTGCGCTGTCGGTCGTGGTGACGAACACGCCCGACAGGGCCGTGGCGGCAACGCTGCTGAGATGAGTCAAGGATCTCTGCATGACATGCGTTTCAAATGACCGATGTGACAATCGTCCCATGACGGTCAAAGTTGCATCATCCCCCTCCTTGCTGCGCCAACGCGGCCAGGCCGGGGCGGGTCGTGTCGGCATGGTCGAGCTGTTCTTCGACCTGGTGTTCGTGTTCGCGGTCACGCAGCTGTCGCATACCTTGCTCGCCGACCTGACGGCGCGTTCGGCCGTCCAGGTCGGCCTGTTGCTGCTGGGCGTCTGGTGGGTGTGGATCTACACCTCCTGGGTGACCAACTGGCTCGATCCCGAGCGGGTACCGGTGCGCGCCTGCCTCTTCGTGCTGATGCTGGCGGGCCTGGTGATGTCCGCTTCCTTGCCGAAGGCATTTGCCGACCAGGGGCTGGCCTTCGCGGCGGCTTACGTCTTCATGCAGATCGGGCGCACGCTCTTCGTCCTGTGGGCGGTGCGCGGCGAACGTCAGGCGATGATCCGCAACTTCCAGCGCATCCTCGTCTGGCTCATGCTGTCAGCCGGGTTCTGGGTGGTCGGCGCACTGGTGCAAGGCGATGCGCGCCTGGCATTATGGGCTGCGGCGCTGGCCATTGAGTTCGTCTCGCCCGCGCTGTTCTTCTTCGTGCCGGGCCTGGGCCGTTCAACCCTGGCCGACTGGGACGTCGATGGCGGCCACCTGGCCGAACGCTGCGCCTTGTTCATCATCATCGCGCTGGGCGAGTCGCTGCTCGTCAGCGGTGCCACCTTCGCCGGCGCCCCCTGGACCGCGGCCACGGCCACGGCCTTCGTAGCGGCTTTCATCAGCGCGGTGGCCATGTGGTGGCTCTATTTCGACAAGGCGGAGCACGCCGGTGTGCACCGCATCACCAGCGCTGCCGATCCCGGCCGCCATGCGCGGGTGGCCTACACCTATCTGCATCTGCCCATCGTGGCAGGCATCATCGTCAGCGCCGTGGCCGACGAACTGGTGCTCGCGCACCCTGACCACGCCAGTGGCGCCGGCATCATGGTGATGCTGGGCGGACCGGCGCTGTATCTCATCGGCGTCGGCGCATTCAAGTGGGTCTCCAACGACCGCCCGCGGCCGCCGCTGTCGCATCTCGTCGGGCTGGCACTGCTGGGGGCCCTGGCACTGCCGGCGTTCGCCCACCTGCTGTCCGCACTGGCGATTGGCGGTCTTGCCTGCGCAGTGCTGGTGATCGTGGCTGTGTGGGAGCATGCGTCGCTGCGGGCCCATCCCCACGGCGCGCCGGCCAGCGGGCACTGACCCCAGCAGCGCGAGGTGATCCATCGCCAGGCGCGGCGGGCATGGGCGGTGCCGCTGGCCCCGTGGCGCTGGACGGCCGCTACGCCCCGGTGGCTGACGAAGCAGTTGCAGCGGCTGGCGCTTCGCCTTCCTCCCCATGCCGGTCCGGCTCGGTGGTTTGCAGGATCTCGTCCAGCACCGAGGTGGCGTAATGCCCGGCCGGCAAGCTGAAGCCGATCACCAGCTGATCGGCCTGCGGCCAGTGCCATGACATGTCGGCCGGGCAGGACACCAGCGCGCGGCGCTCCTGTTCCAGGCCGGCGTGCTCCATGCCGTCGCACAAGGCGGCATGGCGTTCGGCCACGCCGGTTTCCAGCGCCTGCGCCTGGTCGGTGGTGCTCACGCGGCCACGGCCCCACAGCGGGCCCGTGGGCCGGCCGGCCGGGTCCAGCACGTCGCCGGGCAGCGTGTGGCCCCACAGCCCTTGCTGGATGCGCAGCGCCAGCACTTCATTGAAGACGAAGGAGCGCACCGCCGACAGGTACAGGCCCTTCTTCTTCGGGTTGCGCACGCGGATCTCTCGCGCCAGCATCGCCCGCCCCTGCTCCACGTTGCCCCCGTCGAAGCCGAAGCGCTGCGCGCCGAAGTAGTTGGGCACGCCCTGCGTGGCCACGGCCTGCAGGTTGGCCTCGATCGCGGCCCGATCACCGGCCACCTCGCGCAGCGTGATGACGAAGCGATTGCCCTGCAGATCACCCGGCCGCAGCTTCTTCACATGCCGGCTCTGGCCCAGCACCTTGAACTCCGGGTGCTGCAACGCCAGCAGGTCGGGCGCCTCGCCCTTGGGCAGGTACAGGCTGAACCACTGGCGCGCCACCGCATACCGGTCCTTCAGCCCCGCATAGCCCACGTCACGTTCCTGCACCCCGGCCGCCGCCGCCAGCTGCTGAGCCACGAAGCCGGTGTTGGCCCCGTTCTTTTCCACCTCCACCCATACATGCTCCCCCTCGCCGCCCGGCAGCTGCAAAGGCAGCTCGGTGACCACGAAGTCTTCGTTGAAGCGCTTGAGCACGGCGCTGGCGCCGCTGGGGGGATAAGCGTGGGGCCAGGTGGGCAGGGAGGTAGAGGGCGGCTGGGTCATGGAAAGGCGCGCGGGCGCAAGACAGGGCTGTCTAGACAAGCTGGGGCGGGGGGTGGGGATTGTCGCTTGAGGGCTTGGGGGGATCGACCGCTGGGTTGCGGCTGCTGTCGGCCACAACCGGTCGCGGGCAATGGGCGGCTTTGGCCTCTGGCGCCCGGGCGGCTCATGGACATGATGATGCAAATGCGCTAAATTCGTGTCGCAAATGAACGCAGCAACGGAGCTCCTCATGCCCTCGACCTCCGCTTCCCCGCTGCACGACCTCTGGTCTATTGTCCTGTCCAAGGTCGGCGGTGCCTCCATCGAGCACGGCGACAAGCCTGGTCGGCCTGCGCGCGTCCACCGCAAGTCTGCTGTCGAGATCGTCACGATCCCTGACCACCTGTCGGCCAAGCAAGCCTACGTCATCGTCAAGTTGGGCATCCCTAGCCGCAGCCTGGAGCCGCTGAGCGACCACTTGGGCATCGGCAAGGGCGCGGCCGCGGGTGTTTTGGGAATGGACCGCGCCACGGCCAACCGCAAGGTGGCCAAGGACGACGTGCTTCCAACCTACGCGGCCGAAAGCATGCTGCGCCTGCTCGAGCTAGACGCGATGGCACGCGACACCTTCGAGACGGATGAAGAAGCGGCTGCGTGGCTGCGCCAGCCACACCCCATGCTTGACGGGGAGACGCCGCTGGACTGCGCCAAGTCTGGCTTTGGCGCCGAACGCGTCAAGGACATCCTCAACGCCGTCAAGTACGGTGGCGTGGTTTGACCACGGTCTACCGCATCGGCTACTGCGACACGCCGGCCCCAGCGCTCACCGTCCTGCTCATGAGTCTGGGCTATGGCTCGACACAGGGCAACGGGCGCTGGCACACCAAAGGGCCCAACCAGGTCGTCTACTGTGGCTCGAGCCGGGCCCTGTGCCAGCTCGAAAAGCGCGTGCACGCCAACGGCGCCAACCCCAAGAACCAGGCGCTCATGCGGCTCGAGATTCCTGCCGCCACATCCCTGATCGAGGTCGAGACACTGGGCCTGCCCGCTGACTGGCGCAACGACGAGACGACCACACAGACCATCGGCAATTCCTGGGTTGCCTCGGGCGCGAGCCTGGGGCTATGGGTGCCGTCTTTCATCGAGCCCAACGAGCGGAACCTGCTGCTCAACCCCGCGCACCCGGCGTACGCCACCATCACCCTCCACATCGAGCGCCACCCCTTCAGGTTCGACCCTCGGCTGTTCATCGCGTCAGCGCCCGCAGCGCCTGGCGGCACTTCGCCCTGAAGCGCCGACCTCCAGTCGCCACCGACGCCTTGCCCAAGACATTCAGCGGAATCTTGAGGTAGCTGACGCCGTCGTCCTCCGCGGGTGGCAGATGGCCGGCGCGGATGTTGACCTGGATGGACGGCAGGATGAGGGTGGGCACCTCCAGCAGCGCATCGCGGGCCGTTCGCATCTTCACGAAGGCCTCCTCGCCCACGCCGTCGCGCACGTGGATGTTGCTGGCGCGCTGCTCGGCGACGGTGGTTTCCCACGCGGCTGGTCGCCCCTGGGGCGGGTAGTCGTGGCAGACGAACATCCGGGTCTCGGGCGGCAGCGCCAGGAGGCGCCGCATCGAGCGGTACAGGGTGTGCGCATCGCCTCCGGGAAAGTCGGCGCGCGCCGTGCCGACGTCGGGCATGAACAGCGTGTCGCCCACGAAGACGGCACCGTCGACGGCATAGGCCATGTCTGCCGGCGTGTGGCCCGGCACCAGCAGCGCCTTGGCCGGCACCTCGCCGATCCTGAAGACCTCCTCATCGTGAAAGAGGTGGTCGAACTGCGCGCCGTCGGGCAGGAAGTTGCGCTCCAGGTTGTACAGCTTCTTGAAGGTGGCCTGGACTT
>NZ_CAXFDV010000246.1:0-11566 GCF_964001545.1 uncultured Aquincola sp. | reverse complement strand
GTTTCCATCTGACGTGTCCCCACCGGGGATGACAGCCGCGCCGGCCGCGGCGCACCACACTGCTTGCAGCACAACACGGAGACAAGCGCATGCAAGCGAACAAGCGACAACTGCTGGCCGTTGTGGCGGCCCTGGTGGCGGGCACCTGGGCAGGCACCGGCCATGCGCAGGCCGGCTACCCCGACAAGCCGGTCAAGCTGGTGGTGGGCTATGCGCCCGGCACCGCGCCCGACGTGCTGGCGCGGCTGGTGTCTGACCGGCTGGGCCAGGCGCTCAAGCAGCAGGTGGTGGTGGACAACCGCGCGGGCGCCGGCGGCCAGATCGCCGCGCAGACGGTGGCCAAGAGTCCGGCCGACGGCTACACCCTGCTGCTGGGCGAGGCCGGCTCCATCTCCATCGCGCCGGCGGCTTTCAGCAAGCTGCCCTACGACCCCACCAAGGAACTGGTGGGCGTGGCCGAGCTGTGCAAGGTGGACTTCGTCTTCGTGGTGCCCGCCAACTCGCCGCACAAGACGGTGGCCGACTTCGTCAAAGCGGCCAAGGCCCAGGCCGACAAGACCAACATCGCCACCTTCGGCGCCGGCACGCCGGGCCACTTCGGCGCCGAGCTGCTGGCCGAGGCCGGCGGCTTCAAGGTGGAGCCGGTGCACTACCGCGCCACCGGCGATGCGGTGACGGCCATCGTCTCGGGCGACGTGGCCGGCAGCTTCGTGTCCACCGCGCTGGGGGCGGCGCAGATCAAGGGCGGCAAGATGCGTGCGCTGGCCACCACCGCGCCGCAGCGCTCGCCGCTGCTGCCCGACGTGCCCACCTTTGCCGAAGCCGGCCTGCCCAAGGTGAACGTGTCCACCTGGTTCGCGGTGCTGGCCCCGGCCGGCACGCCGGCGCCGGTGCTGGACCTGCTGAACAAGCAGCTGCAGGACACGCTGCGCCTGCCCGATGTGCAGGCGCGGATGGTCGAGGCCGGCTTCAGCACCAGCACCAGCAGCCGGGCCGATACCGACAAGCTGATCAGGTCCGAAGGTCAGCGCTGGGCGGGGCTGGTCAAGGCCACGGGCTTCAAGGGCGACTGACGGGGCGCGCAGGGCCTTGCGCCCTGCGCCGGTCGCGCATCAGTTCAGCTGCGAGGCGATCGCCCGGACGAAGTCGTGCAGGTCCTCGGGCTTGCGGCTGGTGATGATGCCGCGGTCGATCACGGCCGATTCGTCCACCACGGTGGCGCCCGCATTGGTCAGGTCGGTGCGCACCGAAGGCCACGAGGTCACCTTGCGGTCCTTGACCAGGCCGGCATCGATCAGCAGCCACGGTGCGTGGCACACCGCCGCCACCGGCTTGCCGGCCGCCGCGAAGGCCTTGATCAGTGCAATGGCGTCGGGCTCCAGGCGCAGTGCGTCCGGGTTCATCTGGCCGCCGGGCAGCACCAGCGCGTCGTAGTCCTTGGCGTCGGCCTGGGACAGCGGCAGGTCGACCTTGACGCTCTTGCCCCAGTCGGTGTGGTCCCAGCCCTTGATCTCGCCCGTCTTGGGCGAAGCCACGTGCACGGTGGCACCCAGCGCCGTCAGTTCCTCTTGCGGAACCAGCAGCTCCGATTGCTCGAAGCCATCGGTGGCAACGATCAGGATGCGGCGGGAAGAAAGCTTGTGGTCAGGCATGGCGTACTCCGGTGAGGCACTCAGTTGCAATCGGACAAGCTTAGGCAGTCCAGGTTGCAGCGCTGTCGGACAAAGCCGGCGCTTGGGCTCGGTCAAGGGGCCGATCACGGGGGTGGGCAAGGTCTGGCCGGGTACGCTACACCTCGGCAGTCGTTGGCTGAGGAGGACTCCCAGGTGGACGCATTTTTCGGCCAGGGCAGCTTCCTGCCCCATGGTTACTGTTTCACATGGACACCGGGCCTGCTGTGGACCTTCGTGGGCGCCGATGCGCTGATCGCTGCCGCCTACTTCTCCATCCCGCTGGCCTTGTGGCGCTTCGCGCAGCTGCGGCAGGAGCGTTCCTTGGCCTGGGTCTACGGCCTCTTCGGCGCCTTCATCTTTGCCTGCGGCACCACGCATGTGATGGACGTGTGGACCCTCTGGTGGCCCGACTACTGGCTGCAGGCCCTGACCAAGAGCGTGACGGCGGTGGTCTCGGTCGTCACCGCGGTGGCGCTGTGGGTGCTGTTGCCGCGGGCCTTGAAGATCCCGTCCGTGGGGCAGCTGCAAGCGGCCATCCGTGACCTCCAGGCCGAGGTCACGCGCCGGCAGGAGGCGGAAGACACCGCGCACCGGGCCGAGCAAAGCCTGATGGCGGCGCTGGCCGGCATCGACGCCGGCTTCATGGCCACCGACCGTGAAGGCCGCATCACCCAGATGGACCCATTGGCCGAGCGCCTGACCGGCTGGAGCCGGGCCGATGCGCTGGGCCGCCCGCTGCGCCAGGTGTGGCAGCGCGAAGGCCTGCCCGCCGACGTGGCGGCGCAGAACCCGGTGGACATGGTCGTGGGCCTGGGGCTGGCGGCGCAGGCCCCGCACCTGACCACGCTGGTGGGCCGACAGGGCCGGCGCACGCCGCTGGTGGTGCGGGCTTCGGTCATCCAGGACCAGGCAGGCGCGGTGCGCGGCCTGGCGCTGGTGTTCCGCGACCGGACCGAGCTGGTGCAGGCCGAGGTCGAGAACGCGCGGCTGGCCGCGATCGTCGCGTCGTCGACCGACGCCATCATCGGCAAGACCTTGAGCGGGCAGATCACCGACTGGAACGAGGCCGCCGAGCAGCTGTTCGGCTACAGCGCCGACGAGGCCGTGGGCCAGCCCATCCAGATGCTGATCCCGGTGGACCGCCTGCACGAAGAAGCCCGCATCGTGGCCGAGCTGGCCCGCGGCGCCAGCGTGCCGCCGTTCGACACCGTGCGCGTGCACCAGAGCGGCAAGCCGATCGACGTTTCCATTTCGGTATCACCCATCCGCGATGCACAAGGGCGCGTGGTGGGCGCGGCCAAGATCGCGCGTGACATCTCGATGCAACGTCGCACCGAAGCGGCGCTGCGTGAAAGCGAGGCCCGGCTGCGCTTCGTGCTGGAGGTGGCGCGCATCGGCGACTGGGAGGTGGACCTGGTCACGGGTGCCACCGTGCGCTCGGTGCGCCACGACCAGTGCTTCGGCTATGCGGGCCGGGTGCACGACTGGGGGCCGAATCGCTTCTTCGACCATGTGCATGAAGAGGACCGTGCGCAGGTGATGGCGTCGTACGAGGCGGCCTTGAACAGCCACAGCCCCTGGCATTGCCGCTGCCGCGTCGTGTGGCCCGATGGCAGCATCCACTGGCTCGACATCCATGGCGCCCTGCAGTTCGACGGCGGGCGGCCGGTGCGGCTGCTGGGCGTGGTGATGGACATCACGCGCGACAAGCTGGCAGAGGCGGCGCAGCGCATGGCCGAGCGGCTGGAAAGCGAGAACCGCCGCATAGAAGCCGCCAACCGCGCCAAGAGCGCGTTCCTGGCCAACATGTCGCATGAGCTGCGCACACCGCTGAACGCCATCATCGGCTTCGCGGAGCTGCTCACCTCCGGCATGGTGCCGGCCGATTCGCCCCAGCAGGTCATCTTCACCGGGCACATCGCTTCCAGCGGCAAGCACCTGCTGCAGCTGATCAACGACATCCTGGACCTGTCGAAGGTGGAGGCGGGCCGCATGGAGTTCCGGCCCCAGGCGCTGGACCTGGCCGAGGTGGTGCAGCAGACGGTGCAGGTGCTGCAGCTGACGGCCGCGCGGCAGAAGGTCAGCATCTCCACCGACCTGGACCCGGCGCTGGGCCCGTTGACGCTGGACGAAGCGCGCCTGAAGCAGGTGCTCTACAACTACCTGTCCAACGCCATCAAGTTCACGCCCGAAGGCGGCACCGTGAGCATCCGCGCGCGGGCCACCGATGCCGAGCATTTTGTGCTGGAGGTGCACGACACCGGGGTGGGCATCGCGGCCCAGGACGTGACGCGCCTGTTCGCCGACTTCACGCAGCTCAGCGACGGGTCGAGCAAGGTGCACCAGGGCACGGGGCTGGGCCTGGCGCTGACCAAGCGGCTGGTCGAAGCGCAAGGCGGCCGCGTGGGCCTGCGCAGCACGCCGGGGGTGGGCAGCGTGTTCTGGGCGGTGCTCAACCGCCACCACGGCACGGATGTGCCCGGCGGCCAGCGGCCCATGGGCGACGTGCCGCTGCTGTTCGTGCATGAAGACCCCGCCGTGCAGCAGGCGGCCGTGGACTCGCTGACGCTGGCCGGCATCCGCGTGGCGCCGGCGGGCACGGTGCGCGAGGCGGTGCACATGGTCTCCCAGCTGGACTACTCGGCCATGACCTTGTCGCTGAGCCTGCCCGACGACAACGGGCTGTCGCTGGTCAAGACCCTGCGCTTCGATGCGGCGCGCCAGCCGCGCCACGCGCCCGTGCTGGCACTGTCGATGACGGCGCGGCCGCAGCGCGTGGCCAGCTTTGCGGTGGCCGACGTGGTGGCCAAGCCCATCGATGCACAGGAGGTGGTCAAGGTGTTGAACCGGCTGACCGCCGCGCTGGGGCCGGACCCGCAGGTGCTCATCATCGACGACGACCCGATGGCGGTGCAGCTGATGAGCGCCACCCTGCAGGGCATGGGCATCAGCGCCATGGCACGCACCGATGCCCGCAGCGCACTGGCCGAACTGGATGCGCTGGCGCCCGACATCATCGTGCTCGACCTGATGATGCCGGACATGGACGGCTTCGACGTGCTGGACGCGATCAGCCGCATGGAGGGCTGGCGCGAGGTGCCGGTGGTGGTGTGGACCAGCCTGTCGCTGGGCGAGGCCGACACCCGGCGCCTGCAGGCCTCGGCCGAGGCCATCGTGCAAAAAGGGGGCGGCCGCCTGGACGGCATGCTGAAGGCGCTGACACGTTGGCGCGAACGACTGGGAGCCGACAGTGGCCATGAATGACACGGCCCTGCCCAGGGTGCTGATCGTGGATGACAACGCCAGCAACCTGCTGCTGGCCGAGTACGTGCTGAGCAGCGCGGGCCTGACCGTCGCCCGCGCCGACAGCGCAGCGGCGGCGCAGGCGGCGGTGCGCAGCTTTGCGCCCGAGCTCATCCTGATGGACATGCAGATGCCCGGCATGGACGGCCTGACGCTGACCCGCCTGCTCAAGGCCGACCCGGCCACCGCCCCCATCGTGGTGGTGGCGCTGACCGCCTACGCGATGCACGGCGACGCCGACCGCGCCAGCGCCGCCGGCTGCGACGGCTACCTCACCAAGCCCATCGACGTGCACCGCTTCGCGCAGCAGGTGCTGGCGTTCTGGCGGGGGCGGGGGTAGGCGGCCCATGGGCAGGAATGGCGCTTGCCCTGCTTGCTAAATGACCCGGAACCGCGATGCTGCTGCCTAGCCACCTCGATGCCGGCGACCTGGGGCTGAGGGCCTTGATCGTGCTGGCCAGCGCCGTCGCCATGGAAGGCGTGGCCGCGCTGGTGCACCGGTTGTGGATGCACGGGCCCGGCTGGGGCTGGCACCGCTCGCACCACGAGCCCGGTGCCTCGCGCATTGAACGCAACGACGCTTACGCGGTGCTGTTCGCGGCCTTTGCGGTGCTCTTGTTCGTGGTGGGGCAGGGGCGGTGGTGGCCGCTGCACTGGATGGCCATGGGCATGACGCTCTACGGTCTGTTGTACGGCCTGGTGCATGACGGCCTGGTGCACCGCCGGTGGCCGCTGCGCTGGCAGCCGCGCCCGGGCGGCTACCTGGCGCGGCTGGTGCAGGCGCACCGGCTGCACCATGCGGTGCGCAGCCGCGACGGGGCGGTGTCCTTCGGCTTCCTGGTGGCGGGTGATCCGGCACGGCTGGCGGCTCGGCTGCGGGCCCGGCGCCACGGCCCCGAGGCGCCGCCATGAGCCGGCCGCTGCAGCGCCAGACGTGGGTGGGCGTGGGCCTGGCGCTGATGCTGATCGCGGCCTGGGCGGCCCTGCTGGGTTATGGAATGTTCGTGCACCGCTGGAGCGCCGCCGATGTGCTGTGGGTGCCGCTGCTGGTCGCGCTGATCTGCTGGCTGGACGCGGGCCTGTTCATCTTGGCCCACGATGCGATGCACGGCACGCTGGCGCCTACGCTGCCGCGGCTGAACCGCGCGTTGGGTGCCTTGTGCATGGGGCTGTATGCCGGCTTTCTGATAGGCCGCTTCGACGGCCGGCACATGGACCACCATCGCGCGCCCGGCACCGCGCACGATCCCGACTTCCATCTGCAGGGCCGGCGCTTCTGGCCCTGGTATGCCAACTTCATGCGCCAGTACACCGGCCTGCCCGAGATCCTGGGCGTGGCCACGATGACCGCGCTGTTCGTCTTCGGGCTGGGGGCACCGTTCGAGCGGGTGATGCTGTTCTGGGCGTTGCCGGCCATCCTGTCGTCGGTGCAGCTGTTTGCCTTCGGCACCTGGCTGCCGCACCGGCTGGACCAGGCGCAGGACGGCGGCTTTGCCGACCACCACCGCGCGCGCAGCAACGCCTACGGCCTGTGGGCGTCGCTGTTCACCTGCTTTCACTTCGGCTACCACCATGAGCACCACCTGCGGCCCGATGCGCCGTGGTGGCGGCTGCCGGCGGTGCGCCGGCAGGCCCTGGCCGGCGAGCTTGCTCTCAGGCCCGCGGGCGGGTCCACAGCCGCTCGCGCAGCGCCATCGGCGGCGGCTGGCTCACGCCGGTCCGGCTGATCGCGGCCATCAGGCCGCCGGTCAGCAGGTGCTGCAGCTTGCGCCGCTTGCCGGTGCTGATGCGCTGGTCCCAGGCCGCACCGCCGCGGGCCTTCACCTGCAGCCCGATCTCGCGGTACACCCCGCGGGCCGTGGCCACCGCCCAGGCCGATCGCATCGGCAGCGCCGCGATGCCCAGCCGGGCCGACGAGTAGTACGGCTCTGCCGCTTCCACCAGCCGCTGCGCCACCCGTGCCACGCGCTCGCGGTGCCGGGGCTCGGCCACCTCGGCAGGATCGACCCCTTCCTGGGCCAGCCATTGCGCCGGCAGGTACAGGCGGCCGGCGGCATGGTCGTCGATCACGTCGCGGGCGATGTTGGTGAGCTGGAAGGCCAGGCCCAGATCGGCTGCCCGGTCCAGCGTCACGTCGTCGCGGCGGCCCATCACCATCGCCATCATCACGCCCACCACGCCGGCCACCCGGTAGCAGTAGTCCAGCGTGTCTTCCAGCGTGTGGTAGCGGCGTGCTTCCACGTCCATGCGAAAGCCCGACAGGTGCTCCAGCGGAAAGCGCTCCGGAATGCGATGGCGCCTGACCACCTCGGCCAGCGCCGCAAAAGGCGCCACGTCGGTCGGCTGGCCACGCAGCGCGCGCCGCGTCTGATCGGCCAGGGCCTCGATGCGGCGCGCACCGAGCGCAGGGTCTTGTGCCACCTGGCCATGACCGTCCTGCTGGCCGTCCACCACGTCGTCGCAGTGGCGGCACCAGGCATACAGCATCACCACGCTCTGGCGGGTGTCGCTGTCGAACAGCCGCGCCGCCGAGGCGAAGCTGCTCGAGCCGCGCGTGATCGCCTGCTGGGCATGGTCCAGCAAGGTGGAAGGGGGCAGGGCACTCACGGCGCGGTCCTTTCGGTGGTGATCAAGGCAGTGGCGGGGCTGTCCAGCATCAGGCCGGCGGTGGCCTGGGCCGAGGCCAGCACGCCCGGAATGCCGGCGCCGGGATGGGTGCCGGCGCCGACGAAGTACAGGTTGGGAATGTCCTTGTCGCGGTTGTGCGGCCGGAAGAGGGCGCTCTGCGTCAGCAGCGGCTCCAGCGAGAACGCCGAGCCCAGGTGCGCGCCCAGCTCGCTGCGAAAGTCCAGCGGCGAGAAGGTGCGGCAGGTCACCAGGTCGGCGCGCAGGCCCGGGATGTAGCGTTCTTCCAGGTACTGCAGGATGCGGTCGCGGTAGCGCGGCGCTTCCACCGCCCAGTCGAACTGGGTGTGGCCCAGGTGCGGCACCGGCGCCAGCACGTAGTAGCTGCTGTGGCCGGGCGGCGCCAGCGAAGGGTCGGTCACGCTGGGCGCATGCAGGTACAGCGAGAAGTCGGCCGGCAGCTCGCCGCCGCAGCGGCCGAACACCTCGTCCAGCAGCTGCCGGTAGCGCGGGCCGAAGCACACCGTGTGGTGCTTCAGGTCGGGCCGCTCGCCACGCAGGCCGAAGTAGATGACGAACAGCGACATGCTGAAGCGCTTGCCCTTGAGCCGCCGCGCCTCGCTGCGCCCGCGCGGGTGGCCGGCCAGCAGCCGGTCGTAGGTGGCCACCACGTCGGCGTTGGAGGCCACCGCATCGAAGGGCAGGGTCACCGGCGCACCTCCGCGGGGGCGGAAGGTGACGCCGGTGGCGCGCCGGCCTTCGGTGGTGATGGCATCGCAGGGCGTGTCCAGCATCAGCGTGCCGCCGATGTCCTCGAACAGCCTGACCATGCCGCGGATCAGCGCCCCGGTGCCGCCGCGCGCGAACCACACGCCCCATTCGCGTTCCAGCGCATGGATCAGCGAATACATCGACGAGGTTTCGAACGGGTTGCCGCCCACCAGCAGCGAGTGAAACGAGAACACCTGGCGCAGCTTCTCATCGTGGATGAAGCCGGCCACCGCGCCGTGCACGCTGCGCCAGGCGCCCAGCTTGACGATGTGCGGCGCCGCACGCGCCATGTCCTTCCAGCTCAAAAAGGGCACCGCGCCCAGCTGCAGGTAGCCCTTCTCGAAGGTCTCGCGCGAGTAGGCCAGAAAGCGCCGGTAGCCTTCCACGTCGCGCGGCGAGCGGGCGGCGATCTGGCGCTCCAGCTCGGCCTGGTCGTTGACGTAGTCGAAGTGGTCGCCGTCTTCCCAGCACAGGCGGTACAGCGGCGTCACCGGCATCAGCTCCACATAGTCGGCCATGCGCCGGCCCGCCAGCTCGAACAGCGAGCGCAGCGCGCCGGGGTCGGTGATCACGGTGGGGCCGGCATCGAAGATGAAGCCGTCGTCCTCGTACACATAGGCACGGCCGCCGGCCTTGTCGCGCTGCTCGAACAGCGTGGTCATGATGCCGGCCGCCTGCAGCCGGATGGCCAGGGCCAGGCCGCCGATGCCGGCGCCGATGACGGCCGCGGTCTTCAAACCATCGCGTTTCATGCAGGAGACTCCATCCGCCGCGGCGGCAACAGCACTTTCAAGGCCGAGAAAAAGGGCACCGGCGGCTTGCCGGTGACGATGCGCAGCATGTCGATGGGGGTCAGCCGCTCGCCGTAGAAGCGGGCCACCAGCGCGTCGGGCAGGCGGTAGAAATGGGACAGCACCTGGTGCCGCCCCTCGGCCGGGCCGGCCAGGAACAGCATGCGGTTGAGGGCGCGGAAGAAGTACTGCGAGCGCCACACGCGCCGTGCATGGCGCTCGATCACCGCGGCCAGCGTGGCGGCCGACAGGTCGGGCTGCCGCGCGATCAGCTCGGCCAGCCGCACCGCCTGCGGCAGCGAATAGCCGGTGGTCGGGTGGAACAAGCCAGCGCGCAGGCCGCTGACCGGCTGGCCCCGGTGGCCCTGCCAGAACGCGTCCACGTCGCCGTCGATGGCGATCGGCAGCACGCCTTGTTCTTCGCGCAGCACCTCGGCTACGTTCCAGCCCTGGGCCTGCGCATAGGCCAGCGCGCGGCCGCGCAGCGCCGCGGGGGCCAGGGCCGGCGTGTCGGCGTAGTAGGTGTCTTCCACCAGCAGCGTGTGTACCGACAGAGGCAGCAGGTAGACGAAGCGGTAGCCGTCGAGCTGCGGCACGCGCGCATCCATCAGCACCGGATGCTGCAGGCCGTGCGGCCGGGCCAGGCGCAGCTCCAGCCCCAGGAACTTCTGGTAGCGCAGGTCCAGCGGCGTCATCGGCGCAAAGCCCCGCCCGTCGATCACCGCCTGGCCGTCGATCACCTCGCCGCCGGCCGTCACCACCTGCTGCGGCCGCACCTCGGCCACGGGGGTCGAGAGCCGCACCGCGCTGCCCAGGTCGCGCGACAACACCTCATGAAAACGCTGCGAGGTGATGGCGTTGTAGCCGCTGGCCATGCGCCGGCTGCGCTGGTCGAACATGACCACGTGCTGTGGCCAGCGATGCGCCACCAGCGGCGCCATCCAGGCCCGTTGTGGCGCGTCCAGGTCGCCGTCGTGGAAGCACCAGGTGTGGTTGCCGCCCAGCGTGGGCCCGGCTTCCAGCACCGTCAGTGGCAGCTCGGGCCGCAGCTGGCGCAGGCGCCAGGCGATCAGTCCGTTGGCCAGGCCGCCGCCCGCCAGCACCAGGCCGTTGGCTTCAGTGCGCATGGCGTTCCACCAGTTCGGCCGCGCGTGCCACGCCGCCACCGGCGCGCAGGCTGTGGCCCACCTCGGTAGCGCGGCGGCGGTGGCCAGGGTCGCGCAGCACGCCGGCCAGCAGCTCACGCACAGACGCCGTGCTGCGCCGGCCCCGCAGCAGGCGCCCCGCGCCGGCACGGACCACACGCTGGGCGATGGCGCCTTGCTCCATGGCCAGCGGCAGCAGCGCTAGCGGCACGCCGGCTTCCAGCGCGTCGAGCACGGTGTTCATGCCGCCATGGCTGACCACCAGCGCGCACTGCGCGATGACGCGCCGCTGCGGCAGGTGTGCCGCGACCACCGGCGCCCCGGGCAGCTGGGCCACCTGCGCCGCGCTCAGCCGGCCGTTGTGCACCACGATGGCGGTCAGGCCCAGCTGCCGGCAGGCCAGGGTGATGCGGGACAGCAGGCCAAAGCGCCCGCCCTGCAGGCTGCCCAGGCTGACGAAGGCAAACGGCGCTTGTGCGCCTTCGGGCGCTTGCCAGGCGGGCTCTTCGTGCATGGGCCGGCGCAAAGGGCCTGCATAGTGAAAGCCATCGCCCAGGTCTTCGCGCGGAAAGTCGAGCATCGGCGACAGCTGGCCGATCTGCCGGGCCGACAGGCACTGTTCGGTGCTGGCGCAGCCGGTCAGGCCGAAGGCCTGGCTCCAGCGCTCCAGCACCGCGCCCACGCGGCCCATCATCCAGTCGCTCACGCGGTAGCCGCCCAGGTTGCGCTCGCGGGCCCAGCGGGTGCGCGCGTAGCCCCAGTCGGTGAAGGGCGGCGGCATGTAGGGCTCGCGGTCCAGCATCAGTGCATTGGCCACCGACACCTGCGGCAGGCGGTAGCGCCGGGCCAGCAGGCCGCCGGCCGGCTCCAGCTGGTCGCAGACGATGGCGTCGGGCTTCAGGCGCTCGATCACCGCCGGCGATTCGCGGCACAGCATGTCGGTCATCGCCGCCACGTCGTGGATGACGCTGCTGATGCCCAGCACGCCGCGCAGCCGGGCCAGCCGGGCTTCCATGCGGGCCAGCGTGCCGGTCGGATGGCTGCTGTCCATGCCCACCGCCTCGAAGCCGAAGCCGGCGCGCTTGACCGCATCTTCGGCATCGGCCAGGCCGACCAACGACACCGCATGCCCGCGGCCACGCAGGGCGCCGCCCAGGGCCAGCATGGGGTTGAGGTGGCCTGCATAGGGCGGGCAGAACAGAAGCATTTGCATCGTGCGCATCTCCAGCGCAGCACAGGGCAAAGGGCGGTCCCGCTC
>NZ_CAXFDV010000245.1:0-4546 GCF_964001545.1 uncultured Aquincola sp. | reverse complement strand
CCCGGCGGTACCGATACGCCGATGGCGCGCGAGATGAACGGCAGCCCGGAGCAACTGGCCGCGGTGGCGCGGCTGCATGCGCTGGGCCGCATCGCCGCGCCGGACGAGATCGCGCAGGCCGTGCTGTTCCTGGCCAGCGATGCGTCGTCCTTCGTCACCGGCAGCGCGATGCGGGTGGACGGCGGCGTGTCCATCCACCGCGGCTGAGCGCCGCGGCGGGCGACGGGCTCAACGCCCGACCATCCGCTGCATCGCTTCCGGATATCGCCCGCCCTGCACCGGGATGGCTTCGGCCGCGCTGCGGATCTGCTGCAGGTCTTCAGCGCTGAGCTGCAGCGCAACGGCGCCCAGGTTCTCTTCCAGCCGGTGCAGTTTGGTGGTGCCCGGGATGGGCACGATCCACGGCTGCTGGGCCAGCAGCCAGGCCAGCGCCACCTGGGCCGGCGTGGCACCCTTGTGCTCGGCGGTGCGGCGCAGCAGCGCCACCAGCGCCTCGTTGGCCTGGCGTGCTTCGGGCGTGAAGCGCGGCAGCGTGGCGCGGAAGTCGCCCGGCTGCAGCGGGGTGCTGGCATCCATCTGGCCGGTGAGGTAACCGCGCCCCAGCGGGCTGAAAGGCACCAGGCCGATGCCCAGCTCGGCCAGCAGCGGCAGCACCTCGGGCTCCAGGTCGCGCGTCCACAACGAATACTCGCTTTGCAGCGCCGCCACCGGCTGCACCGCATGGGCGCGGCGGATGGTGTCGGCCCCGGCTTCCGACAGGCCGAAGTGCTTGACCTTGCCCTCGCGGATCAGGTCGCGCACGGTGCCGGCCACGTCTTCGATGGGCACCTGCGGGTCGGGCCGGTGCTGGTAGAAGAGGTCGATGGCCTCGGTCTTCAGCCGCTTCAACGAAGCCTCGGCCACCTGGCGGATGCGCTCGGGCCGGCTGTCCACGCCCGGCATGTTCTCGACGCGAAAGCCGAACTTGGTGGCAATGACCACCTGCCCGCGCACCGGGGCCAGGGCTTCGCCCAGCAGCTCTTCGTTATTGAAGGGTCCGTAGACCTCGGCGGTGTCGAAGAAGGTGACGCCGCGGTCCACGGCTGCACGCAGCAGCTGGAGCATCTCGCCGCGATCGGGCTTGGGCAGGTAGCCATGGGTCATGCCCATGCAGCCCAGGCCGAGGGCGGAGACGTGCAGGCCGCTGCGGCCCAATTGACGTTGTTGCATCTGCGGTTCCTCCGTGGAAGTTGACCGCAGTGTGCATGCCGGCAGGCAGGCCCTGCCGGCATCAGGACTTCAGGGCTGGAAGGCTCAGGCGACCTGCACCTGGATGCGCCGCGGCTGTGCGTGCTCGGCCTTGGGAATGCGCAGCTTCAACACGCCGTGGGCCAGCTCGGCCGTCACCTTCTGGCTGTCCAGTTCCTTGCTGAGCGTGAACACCCGGCGGTAGCGGGCGCGGTCCACTTCCACGTGGCTGGCGGCCATGCCTTCGGGCACCGGCAGGTTGACGGCGCCTTCGATGGTCAGGGTGTCGCGCTCGACGTTGAGTTCCAGCGCTTCCTTGGCCACGCCGGGCAGGTCGGCGTACAGGGTGATGCCGGTGGCATCCTCGATCACGTCGACGGCGGGCACCAGGGCGGCTTCGGCCGCGGTGTTGCGCGGCTGCGCGGACCCGGCTGCAGTGGCGGCAGCAGTGGCGGCGGCGGGCGCTTCAGGGCGCTGAGCGGGGACTTGAGCGGTGGTCATGGTGAACTCCTCGCTATGAAACTTGTCTAGACAGGTGCAGCGTCACTGCACGCTGATGCGGCGCGGCTGGGCGGCCTGGCGGCGCTGCACGCTGATGCGCAGCACGCCGTCGCGGTAGCTGGCCGACACGCCGTCCGGATCGGCATCGTCCGGCAGGCTGACCACGCGCTTGAAGGCGCCGGCAAAGCGCTCGTTGATGTGCACGGTGGACTTCTCGCCCGCTGCGGGCATCGAGCCGCGGCGCTCACCGGCCACGCTCAGGATGCCGCGATCGAGCTGCACGTCGATGCTGGCCGGATCGAGCCCCGGGGCGAAGGCATACACCTCGAACGACTGCGGCGTGCTGCCGACGTTCAGCGCCGGGTAGCCGCCCCGGGCGTAGCCGCGGATGCTGGGGGTGAGGTCGAAGGCCTGCTGCATCTCACGCTGCAGCCGGTCGATTTCGGCGAAGACGTCGCGCGAAAAAAGGGATCGTGCCATGGCAAATCTCCTCGATGGGTGGACCCGGCGCCGCGGTGGTTCTGCGAAGCGGCGGCGCCGATGCATCCAACAATGAGGATGGGGCGGGCGGGTTTCAAGAGGGGTGCAAACTGGCGCTTCGCCCGAGACCGCAAAGGGCAGTGGAGCATCCGCATCAACGACCAGTGGCGAATCTGCTTCAAATGGCATGACGCGAGCGCGTTTGAAGTCGAGATTGCGGACTACCACTGAGGGACGCAGTCACACAGGTCAATGGAGTGAACGACCATGAGCATTGCACGCAACGAACTGAAGTCGCTGAACCTGCGCGGCGTCACCACCGGCCGCAGGCTGGACCCGGTGCACCCCGGCTCGGTGCTGTTGAGCGATTTCATAGAGCCCATGGGCATCACGCGCTATCGCGTGGCCAAAGCCATCGGTGTGCAGCAGCGGCGCATCGACGAGATCTGCGCCGGAGAACGCGGCATCACCGCCGACACGGCGGTTCGCCTGGGCCTGGCCTTCGGTGTAGAGCCGCAGTTCTGGCTGCAACTGCAGGCGCAGTACGACATCGAGGTGATCCAACGCGATCAGGGCGACCGGCTGGCTGATGAAGTGCAGCACCTGGCTGCTGCCTGACACATCCACCAGCATGGGCTGCAGCCGTCACATGAGCAGCATGTGACGGTGGCGGGCCATGTGTACATCGCCCTTCGGCAAAGGCTGCAGGGCAGCTGCTGCAGCGCCTACTTGGGTGAGGTGCTCTCGCCCCCCCCACCGCAGCGTTTGAGCGCGGCGCCAAGTTCGCGGCCTATCGGCTGGCCGAGAGCCTGCGCGAGATGGTGTTCATCGACCCGGAGCGCCGGGTGACGGACGTTTACCGCAAGGGCGACGACTGGCTCTGGGTGCTGCACCCCTTTGCACCCACCGAGACGGTGCACTTGGCCAGCGTGGACCTGGCGCTGCCGCCTGCGACGCTCTGGGCCGAGGTCGGCGCCTAGGCGCCCTGCCCACGGTGGGCGCCCGGGCGCCCTGCCCCCTTTCACCCCCGCTTGGCCACCAGCGTCAGGATGTCGTAGCTGGCCACCAGCTCGCCGTGCTGGTTCTTCACTTCCACGTCCCAGGCCACCACGCCCTGGCCCACGCCCTTGTCGTCGGTCTTGTTGCGGTCGATCTTGCGCTTGGCCGTCAGCCGGGCCTGGATGGTGTCGCCGATGGCCACCGGCTTGACGAAGCGCAGCGTGTCCAGACCGTAGTTGGCCAGCACCGGCCCCGGCGCCGGGCTGACGAACAGGCCCGCCGCCGCCGACAGCACGAAGTAGCCATGCGCGATGCGCTGGCCGAACTGCGTTTGCTTGGCGGCGATCTCGTCGAAGTGCATGTAGAAGTAGTCGCCCGACACGCCGCCGAAGTTGACGATGTCGGCCTCGGTCACCGTGCGCCGGTGCGTGAGCAGCGAGTCGCCCACCTGCAGCTCTTCGAAGTGCTTGCGGAACGGGTGCTGCGGCGTGTCGGTGACCTTGGCGCCGCGCACATGCTCACCCGTCACCGCAGCCAGCATCGTGGGCGAGCCTTGCACCGCCGCGCGCTGCAGGTAGTGCTTGACGGCGCGCACGCCGCCCAGCTCTTCACCGCCGCCGGCGCGGCCAGGGCCGCCGTGCTTGAGCGCAGGCAGCGGCGAGCCGTGGCCGGTGGATTCGGCCGCGGCCTCGCGGTCCAGCACCAGCAGGCGGCCGTGCATCGCGGCGGCCACCGGAATCACGCGCGCGGCGATGGCCGGATCGCGCGTGACCAGCGTGCCCACCAGGCTGCCGCTGCCGCGGGCGGCCAGGGCCAGCGCTTCGTCCACGCCGTCGTAGGCCATCAGCGTGCTCACCGGGCCGAAGGCTTCGATGTCGTGCACCGCGGTGTTGCTGAGCGCATCGCGCGCCAGCAACAGCGTGGGTGCAAAGAAGGCGCCTTCGGCCGTGCCTTCGCCCACCGTCGCGCAGCCTTCGCCGCCCACCACCAGCTCGGCGCCCTGGCGCAGCTGGGCCACGCGCTCACCCACGTCGGCCAGCTGCGCATGCGAAGCCAGCGCGCCCATGCGCACGCCTTCCAGCGCGGGGTCGCCGACGGTCACTTTGGCCAGGCGCGCACGCAGGGCTTCGGCCACCGCATCGATGCGGTCACGCGGCACGATGGCGCGGCGGATGGCGGTGCACTTCTGGCCGGCCTTGACCGTCATCTCGCGCGCCACCTCCTTGACGAAGAGGTCGAACTCTTCATCGTCGGGCGTCACGTCGGGCGCCAGGATGGCGCAGTTCAGCGAATCGGCCTCGGCATTGAAGGGCACGCTGTGGCGGATCAGGTTGGGGTG